>JBILQT010000343.1:0-6938 GCA_044373065.1 Sandaracinaceae bacterium | reverse complement strand
TTCGTGGGGCCGCGTTCGCCTCGTTCTCGACGCTCTTGTGTGGCGTGATTCTCGGCATCGCAGCGCTCACCAGCACGCCAGCACAACCGGCGCGCGCCGATGTGATCGAGAGCGTCGTGGCTGTCGTGAATGACGACGCCATCTTTCTCTCCGAGCTGCGCCTGAAGGCCGCGCCACGCCTCGCCGCAGCCGTCGCAGGCGCCCGCACTGAGGCAGACCGTCTCGCTGCCATCCGCACTGTCTTCGAAGAAGAGCTTGAGTCGCTGATCGATGAGCGCCTCATCGTGCAGGCCGCGGCCGATGACAACATCGTGGTCGCAACGTCGGACGTCGACACCGCAATCAACAACGTGCGCTCGCAGACGCGCTTGCCGCCCGATCAGTTCTGGGCCCTCGTGCGCGAGCAGGGCTTCACGCAGGAAGAATATCGCCGCGACATTCGCCAGCAGCTTCTTCGCTACAAAGTGCTCAACCAGCGCGTGCGCGGACGCGTGAACATCACGGAAGAGGACGTGCGTCGTCGCTTCGACGAGCTGCTTGCGCAGTCGCGTCGCCAGCAACGCTACAACGCCGCCTTTGTGCTCGTGACCGTTCCCGACGGTGCAGGCGCCACCGAAGTCTCGAACCTTCGCAATCGTGCGCTTGAGGCTCGGGCTGAGATCACCGATGTTGCGAGCTTCGAAGAAGCCATCGAGGTCTACGGCGGCGGTGAGTTGGGCTGGCTCTCGGAGGGCGATCTCGAGTCCGACTTGGAATCGGCGCTCACCGCGCTCGATGTCGGTGACATCTCCGCGCCCGTTCGTGGTGCGAGCGGCTTCTTCATCTTCTACCTGCGCGAACGCGATGCAGGCTCCCGTGACATGCCGGCCTACGACACCGTGCGCATGGATATCTATCGGCAGATGCTGCAGGACGCGATGACCCGCCAAGAGGCCGCGTTTGTCAGCGAGTTGCGTCGCGGGGCCACCATCGAGCGCAGGCTCGACAGGTAAGCCCGCGTTCACCGAAACGAAGAAGCCCTCCGTGCATTGCAGGAGGGCTTTTTGTTTCTTCGGTTGGGTCTTGTTCAGCTCTTCGAGACTCCGCGAAGGCGCAGCTTCCACACCATCACGACGGCCTCAGCGAAGATCTTTCGGCTCATCTTGCTCTTGCCGGCCGTGCGGTCGACGAAGGTGATCGGCACTTCGGTCACGCGGAAGCCACGCTGCATCGCGCGGAAGGTTGTCTCGATCTGGAAGGAGTAGCCCTCGGAGCGAAGCGTGGAGAGCTCCACGGCCTGCAGCACCTCGGCGCGGAATGCCTTGTAGCCGCTGGTCAGGTCCCGAATCGGAAGGCCAAGGATCGTGCGCGAGTAGAGGCTGCCGCCCTTGGAGATGAAATGCCTGCCAGGGCCCCAGCCGACGACGGCGCCGCCGGGAATGTTGCGCGAGCCGATGACGACGTCTGCGCCCTTCTCGAAGGCCTCGAAGAAGGCAGGGAGGCGGAGCGGGTCGTGCGAGAGGTCAGCGTCCATCTCGAAGAAGAGCTCGTAGCCCTCGGCAAGGCCGCGCTGGAATGCCTGGACGTACGCCGTGCCAAGCCCCTGCTTGCCCGCGCGATGCATGACACGCACGCGTGAGTCACTCGCTGCAATGGCGTCCGCGATGTCGCCCGTGCCGTCGGGGGAGTTGTCGTCGACAATCATGAGGTCGACCTGCGGCGCGGCCGCCAGCACGCTCTTCACAAAGCGTTCGATGTTGTCGCGCTCGTTGTAGGTCGGCGTGACGACAAGGGTGCGCGGTTGCTTCGAACTCATGGCCGCCCGTGTAGCGCACGCGGCATGCGAATCAAGGGATTGCTGTGCTAACGACGGCCGCCGCGTGTACCTGCGCGCCGACGTGTGCTGGCGCTTCCGGTTGTGCCGCGCCGACGACGTGTGCGCGCTGCGATCGTTGCCTGGCGCTGCTCTTCCGCGTGGGCGAGAGCCGCAGCCTCGCGCGCCGCCTGACGGTCAATCCAGGGGTGGTAGGGCGGCTCCTCATCGCAGCGCGGGATGTCGCTGATGGGGCAGTAGATACGCACATGCAGATGATTGGTGTGCGCGCGCTCTTCCTGCACCACGGCCGCCGCATGCGCGAGCGTCTCCTCAGAGGCGCCCTGACGCCGACCCTCTTCAAGCAGGCGCGCCTTGATGTGCGCCGCGACGAAGATGAACTGCACTGGCGTCTCCGTCTCGGTGACGAGCGCCTCGATCAGCTGCCAGGTGCGCACCTCATCGAGATGGACGCTTGCATCCTGGCGCGCAATCCCATCGCGGCCGATGTCGTGGAAGCGCGGCGGCTGCGTTGGATTTCCCTCCGCATCGAGGAGATAGAAGCCCACGTCCGCGTCGCGGCCACTGCGATGCGAGCGGTGCGGGCCAAATCGGCCTCCGCCCTCGCGCGACAGATCGCCGACCTGCATACGGCTTCCGGGGCTGCGCTCGGCAACCTGGAGGGAGACGCGGCCGAGCAGGGCGACGAGCTCCGGCGTTCCGAAGTTCTGTCCTTGAGACGAACTCTTCACCGCAAGGTGCTCGGACGATTGGAGCGCCACGCCACCGACCAGGGCGCCGCGTGTCGCGCGTCCTACGGAAGTTGCCTCGACCGGACGCGGTGTGGCACTCGCGCGGCGACGACGGTGTGTTCGCGTACGTCGACCGCCGCGGCGCTGGGTGGGCGAGCTCGCGCTGGCGGTTCGGGTCTGCGCGGAGGCCTCACTGACGAATGCAGGTGCGAAGATCGCAAGCGCAATGCCGAGGAGGCATGCGTGGACGAGTCTTGCGATGTGCACCCGGGACGTCATGGAAGGGCAAGGTCGCACGGGATCGGAAGGGCATGCAACCTGAAGTCATCCACCAAACGGTCACGGATGTTCAGTCGGTTGTGTCATGCCGCGACCTCAGAACCGAATCGCCTCAGTCGAGAGCACCGTCGGCTCGGGCATCGAGAGCGCGGGCGCGGTGCCCTCGGGGATGATCGGTGTCGCGTTGTTCTGGAAGTCGATCGGCATGTAGAGGAGCCAGAGGCGGTCGTGGCCGATGCGGTGCTCCCAGCCGATGAGGCCGTAGAGGACGCGCCACCAATGCTCGCCCTCGCTGCGCATGCCGTAGTCGAAGAGGCCGCTCAGGTGAATCTCCCACTCGTAGCGGCGCTCGTTCGGCCACTCGCGACGGCGGAAGTAGCTCATCAAGGGAAGGGTGACCTGCGACTCGGTGATGCCTTCGACGACGCGGTAGTAGAAGGGGAATGCGACCGTGTAGCGCGTGTGCGGGTCGACCTGCTCGAAGTCCCACCAGACGGGGTTGAGCACGGCGAAGCGATGGCTTGGGACGCTCTCGTAGTACCAAATCGGGTGCACGTTCACGGCGTCGCCGTCGTGCCAGCGCGAGATCTGAATCGTCGGCGCGATGAAGGTCGTCTCGTCGTGCGTCTCGTGGTTCACGAACTGACCCGCGAGCGGCGTGAGCCAGAGGTTCGAGCGGCCGTGCTCATTCATGCTGAGGAAGAGCGGGACAATCGCGAGGTTCTCACTTGCGGGCGTTGACCAGTGCCAGCCGAGCGGCGTGACCATCGTCAGCTCGGTGTGGTCGCGCGGGTCGCTGAGGTGAAACCAGAGTGGCAGCGTCCCGTCGAACTCCGTCGCGCCGCGGTAGCGCTGGTAGAGCCACGACATCACCGTCTCGCTCGTGCCCTCACGCATGTAGAGGAAGAGCGGGGTCGAGAGGCGGAAGGCGTCTTCGGACTCTGAGTAGTGGAAGAGCAGCGGAGGGACGGTCGTGGAGTGGAAGCCTGGTCCTTCGTTGTGATGAAGGAGACCGGCGAAGCCGAAGAACGACTCGTTGCGATCCTGCTGGTGATAGACAGGGCCGACGATGTGGAGCGTGCGGTCGAGCTCCGGGTTCCTCCAGCGGAAGAACACGGGCGGCACGAACTGGTACTCCTCGGCGGGCGAGTTGTGCACCCAGAGGAAGGGGAAGATGCCCCAGTGCTCGCTGTCGCGGTTGCGCAGGCGATAGCCGAGGATGCCCGCGAAGAGGTAATCCTCGGTCGCGCTGCCCCAGGCGCCGCCGAGCAGGGGCGGGATGAGCGTGTAGTAGTTGGCGCCGTGACGACCGCTCATGAAGAGCGGGGCAAGGCCAAGGTCGTGGCTCGTCGCGTCCTCGTGATGCCAGGCGGGGCCGGCGATCCAGGTGTGGTGACCCTCGCCGCGGTACCACCAGAAGACGGGGAAGACGACGTCGAAGGGATTGGGGCCCTCCTGGTGGTAGACGGGCGGGATGATCAGCTCGGAGGTACCGGGCGACTCGCGCAGGTAGAACGCGGGGAAGACGGCCGTCGTGGTGATGCCACCGCCGCGCTCAAGGAGCAGGAGTGGCGGAAGGACGAACTGGTAGTCACCCTCGGCATGCGCGGGACGCGCGGGAGGAATGAACGTTGTCGTCTGACCTTCTGCGGGGTTTGCGACCTCGGCGGGCGCGCCCTGCTCGGCTTCTTCCTCTTCGACAACCTCTTCGGTCGCCTCGCCCTCAGCGCCCGGCTCTGCAGCCTCGGCCACCTCATCGGGCGTCGCGGCTTCCTCGTCCTCTTCTTCGAGCTCTTCTTCTTCGAGCGCTTCTTCGTCTTCCGCTTCTTCCTCGGAGGGCTCGGAGCTGCCCGGATCACGCAGTTGGTACTGCTTCTGCGGCGCCTCTGCGCGTGCAGCGAGCGGCGCGCTCAGCGCGAACACGAGGACGAGAAGCGTCCGAACAAATGCATGGCCTCGACTCACCGGGCCTCGCCTTCAAGCCGGCGTCGCAAGGCCGTTGCGAGGTCGGCGAATGCGACGTCTTCCTGCGTGCGCGCGCGCATGTCTTTGAGCTGCGCAACACCGCGCGCTTCTTCATTCGGCCCAACGATGATGGCGAACTTCGCACCGAGCTTTTCTGCACGCGCGAGCTGCTTCTTCATCGCCTGGCCGCGGAGATCACCTTCGGCCGAGCAGCCTGCGCGACGCACGCTCTGAAGGATCGTCGCTGCGCGAATCTTGAGCGAGGCGTCTGTCGGGATGACCACAACATCGACCGAGGGCGCGACGGGCTCATTCGGCAGCGCGAGCAAGATGCGCTCGATGCCCATCGCAAAGCCGATCGAGGGCACGTCAGGACCGCCAAGCTCCGCGACGAGACCGTCATAGCGACCGCCACCACAGAGCGCGTTCTGCGCGCCGAGCTCGCCGCCTTTGCCCTGAATCTCAAAGAGCGTGCGCGAGTAATAGTCGAGGCCACGCACGAGCTTGGGCTCCACGCGATGACGCGTCCCAAGGGCCGTCAGGGTGCTCGTCAGCTCTTCAAAGTGCGCGCTGTCTTCCGTCGAGAGGAAGTCGAGAATCGAGGGCGCCTTCGTGCAGATTTCCTGGTCCGTCGGGCTCTTCGAGTCGAGCACGCGGAGCGGGTTGCTCTTGAGGCGCTGCTTCGACTCCTCGGAGAGCTGGGCCTCGTACGGGAGGAGGAAGTCGTGCAGCGCGACGCGGTATTTCGCCCGCGTTTCGCGTGAACCGAGCGAGTTCACAAGTACTTCAATATCTTGCACGCCGAGCGACTCAAGAAGGCCGACGACCATGTCGATCATCTCGGCATCGACCTGTGGGCCTGCGTCGCCAAAGCACTCAAGGCCGGCTTGCCAGAACTGGCGGTAGCGTCCGCGGGCGGGGCGCTCGCGTCGGAACATGGGGCCGAGGTAGCTCCACTTCGTCACGCCCTCTTGGCCGTGAATCTGGTGCTCGACGTAGGCGCGGACGGCGGACGCAGTGCCCTCCGGACGCAGGGTGAGCATGTTCTCGCCCTTGTCTTCGAAGGTGTACATCTCCTTCGAGACGATGTCGGTGGCCTCGCCGATGGAGCGCACGAAGAGGTTCGTCGGCTCGACAATCGGCGTGCGGACCTCGCGGTAGCCGTAGCGCTGGCTCGTCTCGCGGAACGCCTTCTCCACGCGGTGCCATCGCGCGATCTCGCCAGGGAGGACGTCGTTCATGCCCTTAACGGCGCGGATGGGACTCGAGGCTTCGCTCATGACGCTGTAGGCGGGACGCTGTGGATGTTTGCGCGGAAACGACGAAATCAGAACGTCGGCTCACGGAAAGCGCGCGTTCGTACTCGATGCGTTTCAGAGGGGCAAGGCCAGTGCGGCCTTAGTGGCCGCTCGCGATGGCGCTGATGATGCTGAGCACGAACATGAAGAACATGACGAAGCCCGCGATGAGGCAGCCGAAGACTTGGTTGCCCGCAGTGCGTGCGCCGTAGTTGGCGACCGCCATCGGGGCGACCATCGGCGCAATCGCATTGAACGTGGCCTCGGAGCGCTCGCTCCCACGATCGACGATGACCGCCTGCGTGATCAGCTGCGGTGTGGCCGTCTTGAATCGCTCATCGCCCCGTCGCACGGCGGTGCCGACCGCGACGACCTCGACCATCCCCGAGCCAATCTCTCGAATCTGCAGTTTGTTGCCGATGACACGCTCGGCGCCGATCGAGAGCGCCTCTTTGCGCACAAGGTCGAGGCAGTTCTCACGGGCCTCGTAGATGAGACGCGTGACGTCCGTGAGCTCGCCACTGGAGAGACCTTGCAGCATCGCGCCCAGGCCCGACGCCGAGTGCGTAGGCGATGTTTCCCATCACGAATTTGTGCGGGACGTACCCAGCATCCAGATGGCAGTAGAGCTCGATGCCGGAGGCTGCGCTGGAGAAGAACTGAAGCTGCCGCGTCTCGTCTTGGACCGACGTGCCCTGTGACAAAAACTCGGTGTAGCCGGCGAGCGTACGCAGCTCGCTGATGACGCCGGTGATGCCCGTCGCGCCGTGCTTCTTCGCCTCCTCCTCCATGCGCTGAATCGCCGCATGACGGCCATCGGAGATCATCTGCGTGATGGCGCCAATCTCACCG
>JBILQT010000063.1:0-29151 GCA_044373065.1 Sandaracinaceae bacterium | reverse complement strand
TGCCCGTTCGCAGGCCCATGAAGCGCTCGAATGACCCGCCCAAGTACCAGGGAATGAAGGGCCAAAAGATTGGGATGAAGAACGCAAAGGTCGCGTCGAGCGTCAGCCGCGCGGGCACGTCCATCACCACACGCCACAACGGGACTCTCGGTCGCATGGCTCCAGCGTACGGCGCAGTCACGAAAAAAGCCCCGACCGAAGTCGAGGCTCTCTCCATGACGTGTGCTTGAACTCAGCTTCGGCGGCGGCGCGAGGCGAGGACAAGACCGAGGGCGCCAAGCGCCATCCACATCGCCGTCGAAGACGACGTCTGGTTGCTGGGCACCGAGCAGCCACAGCCGCGCATCGCGAGCTCGCGCTCCATCTGGCAGCGACGGTTACAGACCTCGCCTGCATCCGCGAGGATCGGCGGCACGTAGGCGTCTGCGGGCGGTCCCGCGTCGACCACGGGGCCAGCGTCCGGCATGCCCGCGTCGGGGAGGGGCGGTGGCGCCACGCAAGCGCCGACCTGACAGATCTCGCCGAGCGGACAGACCGTTCCGATGCACGCGTCCACACAGCCAGTCGCCGTGCAGGTGAAGCCCGCCTCGCAGGTCATGCCGACGCAACCCGTCGGGACGCAGCGACCTTCTGGCGTACACTCGAGCCCTGCGCCGCAAGGCACAGCCGGGCACTTGTCTTCACACGTACCGCTCTCGCAGACCGAGCAGTCGTCGCAGGTGAGGCCCTCGCAGAGATTGAGACAGCGGCCCTCGCGACAATCCAAGCCCGCGGGGCAGGTGATGCCAGCGCATGCGCCGCCGCAGACGCCTGCCATGCAGCGCTCGCCATCCTCACAGCGGACACCTGAGCAACCGGCGGGCACGCAGAGGTTGGTGCCAGGCTCGCACTCGTAGCCCGTGTCGCATGCGCCATCGAAGCAGGCATCAATGCACTGACCCGTGCGACAGACCGCGCCAGGCGCGCAGATCGGAGCCATCGCGGTCTCCTCATCGACGCTGCCGTTGCAGTTGTTGTCCAAGCCATCGCAGCGCTCAGCGCTGGAGGCGACAACGGGGCGGCACATCGTGCCTGAGCCGACGCACTGTTGACGGCCCTCGGCGCAGACGCCGGGCATGCCGGTGTCGCAGACATCGCCAGCGCCCGGACAGACGACGCTGCCTGCACGAATCTGGAACTGCCAGACGCCGGGGCGCGAGACGTTCGACATGTCGCACATCACATCGTTGATGCCGGCCATACGCGAGCCGGGGATCTGCACGAAGTCGCGGCCGTTGCCTGCGTCGAAGCCTGCTTGAGCTGGCGTGCCGCCGAAGCCGCCCGTACCCATTGAGGCATCGCCCGTCGTCCACTCGCACTGCGTGAAGCGGAACTCCACGTCGAAGTCACCTTCGGCGCTGCAGTCTGGCGGACGGGTGAGGATGAGCTGGAACGTCATCCGGAGGTCGTCGTGGCAGTTGAAGTAGCCGACACGATCCCATGTGACGACGGCGCGGCCAGGCTGTAGCTGCCAGTAGATGCCGTTCTGCTCCCCGGGCGACATGCGGCACATGCCGAGACCCCAATCGTTTCCGTCAGTCGACGGATTCTGACAGCCGAACCCACCGCCCGCAGGCGTTCCGCGGTTGTCGATGTCGGTCCAGTAGGGCGCGATCATCGGCGTGGGCATCGTGCGGCGAAGCGGGAACGCGTCGGGCGTGTACGTCGAAACGGGCCCGGAGAACGTGATGTTTCCGTTCGTG
This sequence comes from Sandaracinaceae bacterium, assembly GCA_044373065.1. Classification (GTDB taxonomy): domain Bacteria; phylum Myxococcota_A; class Polyangia; order Polyangiales; family Sandaracinaceae; genus JAFLCL01. The sequence goes on along the minus strand of JBILQT010000063.1, from coordinate 27,409 downwards.
TTCACGTACATCGTGCGATGCGTCATCCCGAAGAAGTTGAGGCCCGCTGCGCCGAAGGCAGGCTCAAGTGGGATCGCAACCGACGAGCCGTCATCGTTGTACGAGAGGCACGAGGTGCCGTAGTCATTCGGGCCGCCGAGGCCTGTTTCCAGCATTGGCTGTGCTGCGGCCGTTCCAGCCATCAGGGCACTTGCCGCAACGGCGGATGCCGTTAGACGCCCAATCCACCATCCGCTACTTGCGCTCATTGAGTACTCACTTTCAAGACAGCCGTTGAGGGGCTCTGACCAAGTGTCTCGTTATACCTGGTGATCTGCCTCCAGCCAATTGCCTCGAACGCAGTCACGTCATGTGGGGCTGCTGACCATAGACGGCCACGAGGGTCGCGTAGAGCTGTGGATGCTTCTCACGGAGCTCCCTAGGCCTCTCGAAGAAGGCCTCCGTCGCGACGGCGAAGAACTCCGCTTCGTTGGTGGCGGCGTAGCTCCCAAGCACGCTTCGACGCTGCTCAATCCTTCGTGTTTCTTTGTGAACCAGCCCAAGCCAGGCATCGGCGACGCCCCAGGGCATCAGCGAGGGGATGCCGTCGGCGACGCCTCCGTCGAAGTCGATGACATGCGCGAACTCGTGCAGGCCGACGTGAATCCCGTCGCGGGGTTTGGCGAACGCTTCGCGGAGGGCGCGCGCCGAGAACAGGATCGGCCCGCTGCCGTGCACCATGCCGATGAAGCGCTCTTTGGTCCCGATGTTGTACTGGGCGTCGAAGGCTTCGTCGTAGACGACGATGTCGCGCGTGCGCGGGTAGACAAAGCCCTTGCGGCCAAAGACGAGCGCCACCGCGGAGGCGGCCACGAGCACACGGAGTTCGTCGGAGACCGCTTTTCCACGGGGCCCGGAGATGTGTTGGTCCGCGAGGAAGCGCTCAACGTTGGCGATGAAGCGCGCCTGCTCGGGTGCATCGAGCCGCGCGAAGTAGCCGACCTGCGATGCGAGCGTCTCTCTTCCCTCGAGGCTGAGCGGCTGCACGGGCCTGCGCCGAAAGAAAAGGACGAGGCAGCCGATGAGGCAGGCGAGCGCGACGAAGGGCCACATCGCCTGAGGGTACGCCGTTCCAGCGCGGGGCGTTCGCGCGGCACACCTCGCGGGCTGTGCAGTGATTTGCGCACACGGGGGCTGGGCGGATTTCACCACAGGCGCTGGCACACATCGCGGCATCAAAACGCAGAAGATCCGGGGAAAGCGCACGTCACCGACCTGGCACGCAGCGTGCTGAATCTCCTACGTCGGGCGGCGCGAGTTCGCCCTGCCCGAGACAACGTCCGCCGCCTTCGCGCGTGCACCAGGGAGCAAAAGATGAAGCCAAACACCCAGAACCTTCTTGTCGGCATCTTCACTGGCGTGGCGCTCGTTGGGTGCGTGACACCGGAGCGTCCCTTCATCGAGCATCGCCCGGGGACGCCCGACCCGACGTTGAACACGAGCCTCTCCCTCGACCCGCGCATCGAGACCGCGGCGACGAGTGCACGCCCGCTTCTGCCGATCATGGGCGGCACGCTCCTGGTCACACGCGATGACCAGACGGCTGTCGTGGCGGACCCCGATCGAGACCGCGTGGTGCTCGTCGACCTGGTCTCGCGTCGGCCCTACGCAGAGGTGCGGCTCCCCGAGGGCGCGATCCCCGGTCGCATCGTCGAAGATGGCGATGGCAGGGTGCACGTGATTCTCCGCGGCACAGGCGAGGTGCTCTCCTTCCAACCGCGCAACACCGCGGGCGCACAACGACACAGCATCTGTGAGGAGCCGCGCGGCATCGCGTTCGACGAGACGAGCGACACGCTCCACGTGACCTGTCGCGATGGCTTGCTCCTGACGCTCAACACCGCGGGCGAGGTGATCGAGAGCCTTCAGAGCGACAGCGATGACCTCCGCGACATCGTGCGCATCGGCTCACAGTCCATCGTGACGCGCTTTCGCTCCGCCGAGCTTCAGCGTGTCTCGAGCGTGGGCAACGTGATGGAGACGCAGCACGCGCTGAGCGGCTCGGTCACGGGGTTTGATGGTGGACGGGGCGCCGCTGGCGTGCAGTTCGTCCCGCGTGTGGCGTGGCGCTTGGCGCGGGGCAACGGGATGCTCGCGCTTGCGCATCAGGTGCATCAGGAGGGCAGCCAGGAGATCCCCGTGAGCACGCCGGGCGCGTACGGCGGTGGTGGCGGAGGAGATGGCTGCGAGTCCGGTGGCATCGTGCGCTCGCGCGTCACCGTGTTCGATGAGGAGATGAACATCCTCGCAACGCATGCGCTCGCGGGCGCGACGCTTCCCGTCGACGTCGCGCTCAGCAACTCGGGCCTCTTCGCCGTGGTTGCCGCGGGCGAGCAAGGCTCCAACCCCTCCGTCTCGGTCGGGCCGGCGATGGGCTTTACGTGCGGTGGTGGGCTCGGAGCGGCCGGGACTGGGATTCAGGGCCCAATCGCCGTCGCCTTCACCAACACAAGCCAGCTCGTCGTGCAGCAGCGCGACCCCGCCGTGCTGTGGCTTGATGGCGTCGCCATTCCACTCGGCGGCGAGGAGCGCTTCGACGCGGGACACGCGATCTTCCACGGCAATGCAGGCGTTGGGCTGGCATGCGCATCGTGTCACCCCGAGGGCGGCGAGGACGGACACGTCTGGTCCTTCACTGGCTTTGGCTCGCTTCGCACGCCCGCCCTTCACGGCGGCATGACCCAGACCGCGCCCTTCCACTGGAATGGCGACCTCCCCACGATGCACGACCTGATGGACGAAATCTTCGAAGGCCGCATGGGCGGCCCCGCGATGGACATCCGGCAGGAGAATGCGCTGGCCGGCTGGGTCGACGCCCTACCCCGCTCACGCGGTCGTGAGGGCCTTGAGGTCGCGGCGGTCGAGCGCGGCTCACGTCTCTTCTTTGGCGAGGCGCAGTGCGGCAGCTGCCACAACGGCGAGATGCTGACGAACAACCAGACGATCGACGTCGGCACCGGCGGCCCCCTCCAAGTGCCCACGCTCGTCGGCGTCTCGCTTCGTCTCCCCGTCATGCACACCGGCTGCGCGACCACGCTTGAAGCACGCTTCGATCCCTCCTGCGGCGGCGGCGAAGCCCATGGCCACACCGCACAGCTCTCGGCCGCCGAGCGCAGCGACCTCATCACGTTCCTCGAATCGCTCTGAGCGCGATTTCGTTGGTCTGAGCGCAAAGTTGAGTAGGCTGGAGGGATGCCTCCAGCCTCTTCTGCTTCCGTCGTCCGCTCGCCCTCCTCCGACGCTGAGATCCGCGCCGCGCTGCTCACCCTCATCGGCTGGTCGCACGACCAAAACGCCCTCGCGCGCAAATACCAATTCGCCGACTTCCGCGACGCCACCACCTTCCTCATGCGCATCGCCTTCGACTGCGAAGAGCTCGCCCATCACCCCGAGATCCGCGCCGTCTACGGCACCGTCGAGATCCGCCTGCGTACGCACGACGCGGGCAACGTGGTGACCTCCCTCGACCTCAACCTCGCGCAGCGCATCGAGCTACGCGCCAAGCGCTTCGGCGTTCGCTGAGAGCGGACTCGAATGAGCCGACCGTGAGAGCCATGACGAGAGATGAACGCCTGGAACAAGTCCTTGGTGAGCTGAACGCGCTCATTGCACAGCCTTCCTCTCGCGCGGTGATTCTCTCGGACACAGGCCCTCAGGAGTCGATGCTCATCGGCACGCGCGACGCGTACCTGCGGCTGGCTGCGACACTCGTTGAGTTCGTGCGACGCGCCGACAACCCAGCCTCGTGGGCGGAGAGCGACATCGACGAGGAGGCCGTGATGGGGATGCGCTGCATCGCGAGCAATGAGATCAAGCGTGCATTCGATGATCGAGGTCAGACGTGGGTGATGGCGTCGTATCTCGCCGAGGATGAAGCTGCGCTTGAGGAAGCGGTGGGAGACTGCGTTTCGCACGAAGCTGACCTGGTAGGCTGCCGCCATGGGTCGTTCATGGCTGTTTCTCGTGAGTCTCTTGAGCGTGGGTTGTTGCTTCGGGAGCAGTCGCCCAGCGCTACCCTTCGCTGCCGCGCGCGCCGCGCATCCGACGCATCTGCTGGCACATGAGCCGTCGCCACAGGAGTACGATGGCGAGGTTCCGCGCGAGGCCGAGGTCGTTCACTACCCGTCGGGGGATCTCCAGTTGATGGCCTGGCTCGCGGTGCCTCCGGGCGAGGCGACGTTGCCGCGTCCTGTGCTCGTGTACGCCCATGGGGGCTGGTCGATGGAGGCGGGTGATTTCGACAACGCGCGTGCGGCCTACGATGCGGGGTTCATCGTGTTCATGCCGACGCTGCGTGGCGAGAACGGGAACCCTGGCGACCATGAGTTCGCCTTCGGCGAAGTGGATGACCTTCGCGCGTCCATCATGTTCGTCCGCCAGCAGCCAGGGGTCGACGCGAGCCGCATCTATCTGATCGGTCACAGCGCAGGCGGCATGGTCACGTCGTTGGCGGCCCTGTACCCAGACTTGCCCGTCGCGCTCACGGCGAGCATCGACGGCGTGTATGCGCCCGAGACGGTCTGCGGCATGACCGAGTTCCCGACCTTCGACGTGAACGACCCAGAGGAGTGCCAGCTGCGCTCGCTGCTCCCGTTTGCCTCCGAGCTGCCCCGCGAGCATCGCGCCTACATCGGAACGGAAGACGTCGGGATTCGACAACAGATGCCGAGCATCCAGCGCGCGGTGGCGAGATCCCATGGAAGGCTTGTGGTGGTCGATGTGCCGGGGGATCACTTTCAGTCCGTCGCGCCAGCGCTCGCGGACTTCCTCGACGTGATTCGCGCGACCCCGGGCGGGTGAATGCTTCTCCGCACCATGCCGAGCGCGCGCAAATGGCTCATCGTGATGTTGAGCATTGCCCTCGGCGCCGCTCTCTCGTGTGCCTACTGGCTCCTGGGCTGCGAGGGGCTCGTCCCGAACCGTGCTTGGGTTTGCTACGCGCGGCGCGAGCACGTCGCGCAGCTCCTCCTCTGCTCAGAGCTCACGCCTCGTGAGCGCTTCGCTGCGACGCATCGACGTACGGGTTGGTCTCGGAGGATCGAGCTCGAGATCGAGGTCTCCGAGGCCGAGCTGCAGCGTCTCGAAGCACGCTGCGGTGCGTTCGACGGGCTCGACGCGCGTGGCGAGGGCAGCGAGGCGCAGCGATTGAGCGACGAGCGCTACAGGGTGTTGATTCGTCGGAGTGCTGGCCTGCGACAGAACTGACCACCCAGGTAAAGCGACGCGCAACTGCGGTGCCTCGGCACCACCCTCACTGTCCGCAACATCGCAGCTTGCCCGGGTGTTGTTTCGCCCCCTACAGTCGCGTCCATGAAGCTCGAACTCACCGAAGAACAGGCGATGATCCAACAGATGGCGCGCGACTTCGCAGTACGCGAAGTGGAGCCCAAGGCGCGCGAGTTGGACAAGGAAAGCCGCTGGCCCACAGAGCTCGTGAAGCGCATGGGCGAGCTGGGTTTGATGGGCCTGGCGGTGCCCGACGAGTACGGCGGCGCAGGCGCCGATGCGGTGAGCTACGTGCTCGCGATGGAGGAGGTCTCGCGCGCGTGTGCGTCGACGGGCGTCATCATGAGCGTGAACAATTCGCTCGTCTGCGACCCGCTCTACAAGTTCGGCAATGAGGACCAGAAGAAGCGCTTTCTCGCACCCCTTGCGAGCGGCAAGAAGCTCGGCTGCTTTGGCCTGACGGAGCCCGCGTCGGGTTCGGACGCGTCGCACATGGAGACGGTCGCCGAGGACAAGGGCGACCACTGGGTGGTGAACGGCGCGAAGAACTGGATCACCAATGGTCCGCACGCCGACACGATCCTCCTCTTCGTCGCCTCGGATCGTTCGCAGGGCGCCAAGGGGACGACGGCGCTGATCATCGAGCGCGGCACGCCGGGGTTCACGCAGAACCCACGCGACCACAAGCTCGGCATCCACGCGGCGCACTCGTGCACCGTCTTCTTCGAGAACTGCATCGTGCCAAAGGAGAACCAGCTCGGTGAGCCCGGCATGGGCTTCAAGATCGCGATGTCCACGCTCGACGGCGGACGCATCGGCATCGCCTCGCAGGCCCTCGGCATCGCACGCGCGGCACTCGAGAAGGCGACCGAGTACGCCAAGGTACGCAAGGCATTCGGTGAGCCCATCGCGAACAAGCAGGCCATCCAGTTCATGCTCGCCGACATGGCGACGGAGCTCGACGCAGCACGCCTCCTCACGCTTCGCGCAGCGACCCTCAAGGACCGCGCGCTCAAGGACAAGAACCTTCGCTTCTCGAAGGAGTCTGCGATGGCGAAGCTCTTCGCCTCCGAGGCGGCCACACGCATCGCACACAAGGCGATTCAGATTCACGGCGGCTACGGCTACTCGACTGAGTACGACGTGGAGCGTCACTACCGCGACGCGCGCATCACCGAGATCTACGAGGGCACGAGCGAGATTCAGCGCATCGTGATCGCCGCCAACACGCTGAAGGGTTGAGACCAATGCGAGAGACGATGAAGGGCGGGGGCGCGTGTCTGCTGGCTGTGATGGTGATGATCGGTTGTGGTGGCTCGCCACCGCCTGAGGAGACGACGACGCCCGCGCGTGCGACGCGTCGTGCCTCGCCGACGGCTGACGAGCCGCAGCGCAATGACGGCGTGCAGATCGAGGGCCTGATGGGCACGATCTCGCAGCAGCAGGTGAACCAGACCTTGCAGCCACGCACGCAGGGCTTTGGCACCTGCTTCACGCAGGGCGCGGGCGTGGATTTCTTGGGCGGCGACATCCGCCTGAGCTTCCGCATCCACACCGACGGCACCGTCGCCTGGGTCTATCCAAGCTCGACCTCGATTGGTCACCGCGCGGTGGAGCGCTGCATCGCCGATCGCGCGCATGGGCTTCAGTTCCCGCGTCCCCGCGGCGGCGAGGCCGAGTTCACCTGGGGCTTCGGCTACGACGCGCCGAGTGATGTGCGCGCCCCGCTCAGCTGGGACACCTCGCGCATCGCAGGGACGCTTGCGACCAACAGCGCGAATCTCGTCTCGGCCTGCGGCGGCCAGCACGGCTTCCGCGTGACGGCCTACGTCTCACCGGGCGGAACCGTGCTCGCGACGGGCGCATCGGCGTCGGCACCGGAAGCCGCGGCGCAGCTCGACTGCGTGACCGCAGGCGTCGCGCGCTGGACGTTCCCGGATCCGGGTTCGTACGCGGCGAAGGTCTCCTTCGACCTGTAGCCAACCGACCCATTCATCGTTCGAAAGAGTGCGGGACGTCTCGTCACCGCACTCGCCATTTGCGCCCCTTCACCCCAGAGACATCCGATGGATTTTGAGCTCGACGAAACAGCGGCCATGGTCGCCCAAAGCGCGCGTGACTTTGCCTCGAAGGAGATTGTCCCGCGGGCGGCGAAGATTGATCGCGACGGGAAGATTCCACGCGAGATTCTTCGTGGTCTCGCCGACCTGAACCTGATGGGCGTGAACGTCCCGGAGGCGCTCGGCGGTGTCGAAGCGGGTGTGGTCGCGTACTCGCTGGCGATGATCGAGATTGGCCGCGCATGCGCCTCGACGGCCGTGACGATGTCGGTGACGAACATGGTCGCCGAGGTCATCGCGACGTTCGGTACGCCCGAGCAGCAGATGCACTACGTGCCGCAGTTGATGACGGGCCAGATGGTCGCCGGGAGCTTCGCGCTCTCGGAGGCTGAGGCCGGCAGTGACCCAGGTGCGATGCGGACCACAGCGCGTCTTGAAGGCGGCGAGTGGGTCATCGATGGCGCCAAGCAGTGGATCACGAGCGGCGACTTCGCAGGCGTGTTCATCGTCTGGGCGCGCACAGGCGGACCTGGCACCAAGGGCATCAGCACCTTCCTCGTCCCCGCCGACGCGAAGGGCCTCAGCGTGGGCCACCACGAGGACAAGATGGGCCTCCGCGGGAGCTCCACCACGGCGCTTCACTTCGACGGCGTACGCGTCCCCGAGAGCGCATTGCTCGGTCAGGTGAACGGCGGCTTCAAGATCGCCATGATGGCGCTCGACGGAGGCCGCATCGGCATCGCCTCGCAGGCCATTGGCATCGCGGAAGCGGCCCTTGCAGCGAGCGTCGACTACGCCAAGGAGCGCAAGACCTTCGGCAAGCCCATCGCCGACCACCAGGCCATCCAGTGGATGATCGCCGATGGCCGCACCGAGCTCGACGCCGCACGCCTGCTGACCTTCCGCGCTGCCTACCTGAAGCAGACAAGCCAGCCCTTCTCGACGCAGGCCGCGATGGCGAAGCTCTACGCCACCGAGTGCGCAGGACGCGTCTGTGACCGCGCGATCCAGATTCACGGCGGCTACGGCTACACGAAGGAATACGACGTGGAGCGCCACTACCGCGACGTGCGCGTCTCGCGCATCTACGAGGGCACGAGCGAGATTCAGCGCATTGTGATTGGCCGCAGCGTCGCGAGCTGAATTCAGAAGGCGACGACGTCGTTTGCGCGTGGCGGCAACGTCACCTCAAGCGGCGTCATCGTGAGCCCCTGCTGCGCGCGGTAGACGACGTAGTGCGAGAGGACGCGGCGCACGTAGCGATACGTTTGGTCGAAGGGGATGCGCTCGAGGAATGCATCGAGGGGCATGTCGGGCCCGTACTCTTCCATCCAACGACGCACGTTGTGCGGGCCGCCGTTGTAGGCCGCGATGGCCAGGGGGACGCGCCCTTCGAAGCGCGAGATGAGCGAGGAGAGGTACCAAGCCGCGAGCTCGATGTTCGTGCGCGGGTCGAGCAAGTCGTCGGTGTGGAAGTCGTGCAGGCCAAGCTGATGCGCGATGAGACGGCCCGTGCGCGGCATGATCTGGAGGAGGCCAATCGCGCCAGCGTACGAGACGATCTCGGCGTCGTAGACGCTCTCCACGCGCATCACTGCGAGCAGCAAGTTCGGGTCGATGCCGTAGCGTGCCGCGGAGGCATTCACGAGCGCCTCGTAGGCACGCGGGCGCTCCGTCGCACTCGATCGACCGAAGCGAATCGCAAGGCCCACATCACCGAGCGCTTCGGCCACGGCACCAAGCTCTTCGGCATCGCGGCCTGCGAGGTTGCGACGCGTGCGACGCAGCGTCGGCGAGACGACAACACGCTCGCGGACAGCGCCGCGATAGACCGCCTCGACACCAGCGCGCACAGGCCCTCGTCCACGTGCATCGAGCCAGGCGATGTAGAGGTCGTGAAGCTCCTCGCGGGCTGCATCCTCATCGCCCAAGGCGAGCAGATCCCGTGCGCGCGCAAGCCACGGATAAGCGCGGCCGTGCTCGGCTTCGAGCGTCGTCAGCATCGTCTGCGCGGTCTGCATCGAGGCAGCCACGTTCGCGTTGGAGCGCGTCTCTGGGAGAGCCTCCGGCGCATCGCTGGTGTCGAGCGCACGCAGACGGTCATTGGCCCAGAGCGCGTAGAAATGCGTGTCGGAGTCGTCGTGCTCCCGCACGTGCGCAAGCTCGGTGCGTGCAGCCTCCAAGTCACCTGCACGCTCAAGGGCACGGGCCCGAACGTAGCGCGCGCGGATGCCGAGCGCGGCATCTTCACTGCAGCGCTCCAGCAGGCCCGCAACGGACACATCCGCGGCGGCACCCGAGGCGAGCACGCCCATCTCAAAGCGCACCGGACAGGTCACGCTTGGACGACGCGCAGCCTCATCGATGAGCAACGTTGCGAGTTCGCTCATGTCGACGCGCGAGGCCACACGCACGCCTTCGAGAAGGCGCACCGTTGTCAGGCGACGGAGCGCACGCGTACGCACTGCAGGTGTCGATTCAGGCGTGAGGAGCGCGCCCAGGCCCAACGTCCGCAGCGCTGCTGTCGCCTCCTCCAAGGGAGGACGCGCCGTCGGTTCATCGGCGACGGTCGGCGTCAGCGCGCGCGCTTCACGCACGAGCGCATCGGCATCATCAAAGCGCCCTTCCACACGCGCGATGCGTGAGGCGAGCATGAGCACATCGGCCGTGAGCGGCGCGGGCAGCGTCTCCGTTCGCAACGCCTCGACCGCCGCACGCGCAAGCTCAGGCGGTGCGCTTCGCACAAGACGCGTCGCACGCTCCACACGCTCGCGCGGCGTGTACGGACGCACCGTGTGGCCCTCTGTGGCGAGCGCCAAGAGACGCGCCCCCGAGGCCTGACCTTCGGCGCTTCCGGGCATCATCAGATCAAGCGAGCGATACGTCGCGAGCGCTTGCTCCAGATGGCCCTGACGCTCCTGCGATTGTGCCGCCTCAAAGCGGAGCTGCGTCTCTTGCGGAAGCTCGCGGTAGCGCGCGAGCAATGCTTCGAGCGCATCCGGCGCATTGCGATCATCGACCGCGAGAAGGCAGCGCACCTGTGCGACGCGTGCACGTGCCGCCACGCCCGAGTGCGCACTTCCAAGCGCTGCGTCGAGCGCGCAATCCTCAGCAGTCAACGCAGACGGGCCCGCAGCAAGAAGACGTTCGATGCGCACGAGCGCAAAGCGATCCGCGAGCGTCGGGTAGCGCGTCGTCAGCGCCGTAAGGGAGGCGAATGCGTCTTCGCTTGATGTCGCCTCGTCTTGTGCACGACGCCAATGTTCCGCATCGGAGATGACCAACGCTGGCTGCGTCATCTGGCTCATCGAAGAGAACGTCGCCTCGACATGCGCAGAGGTCGACCACGCAGGCGCGATGCACATCGCTGCGTCTTCAGTGAACTGCGCATTCGCGGATGCGCTTCCGAGTGCCACACCGGCCACAAGCATCGGGAGCGCTCGCTGCATGGCGCGGCGAAAGCAACGAGACACAAGCGAGCTGGACATGACTACCTCCGCCAAGACCCGAGCGAGATTGGTGCGCAGGGGATCGGCAACGCAAGAAACCGTCCCGATGATCGACGCTGGAGAGGACGCGCGCATTCAGAACGTATGATGGCGCGTTCATGCTTCCACTGTCTCTTCGACACTTTCGCGCCCTTGCCCTTGGCATTCTTCTCGGCGCACTCGGATGCGGTGGAACGCGTCTTCCCGCAGCGGACAGGGCGGCTGCTGTCGGCTTTGTGCAGCAGGGTGATGTGTGGGTTCGAAGTGCCACGCTGCGCGGCGTGACCTTCCTTGAGGTGGTGATCGGCACCGATGAAGTCGATGCGCAGTTGCCGCTCGTGGTCGCGATTCACGGCCTTGGCGATGCACCGCGACGCCCGGATGCGATGTGGCGTCATCGCGCGCGCCCCTACCGCATGATCCTTCCGCGGGGCCCGCTGGAGTTCGGCAATGGGTATGCGTGGTCTCCGACGCGTGTGGGCGATGGACGACCGGCAGAGCTCGCAGTCGACATCGAGAATGCCGTCACCTCCCTTGCGCAGTTCCTCCCTGTGCTGCGCGCAGCAAGGCCAACACGCGGGAGCGTGATCATCACCGGCTTCTCGCAGGGCGGCATCGTCACACTCGCCCTCGCAACGCATCGCCCAGACCTCGTTGGCTTCGCAATGCCCTTGGCCGCGTGGCTTCCTCCCGCGCTTGAGCCTGGCCAAGCGAACGGCACGCTGATGATCCACGCGCTTCATCCGCATGACGATGAGCGCATCCCGCTCGGGCCTTCGATCGAGCTCTACGAGCGCCTGCAGCGCGCGGGATGGAACCTCACTTATGTCGTGGTTCCAGGCACGCATCGCGTGACCGCGGCCGTCGAAGCGTTCGTCGCAGAGGAGCTCGATCGCGCGCTCATCGCACGCGACTGATCAACGCGGCGCGAGCTGCCTTCGAAGCGCCGCAGGGATCACCGAGCGCCACGAGACCCAGTTGTGCCCACCCTCAAACGGCTCGGCCTCGTGCACCACGCCGCGCTCGGTGAGGTGCGCGTGCAAATGCTCGCTGCCCTCGCGCACGAAGTCTCTATCCGTCGTGCCCCAGGTGAGGAACAAGCGCGCGCCAACATCCTCCGTGCTGCGCCAGACAACCCACGGGTCATCGGCTTCCACACGCCGTCTCGGCCCGGGCGGACCAAACACATGCCAGGTCGGAATCACGATGTTGATCAGCGGATCGGCAAGAAACTCAAGGCGTCGCTGCGTGTCATAGGAGGGTCCGCTGATCGCCGTCACGCTCGCCCACATGCCTCGCCGATGCACCGCAAAGCGCACTGCCCCCTCAGCGCCCATCGAGACGCCCATGATGTGGCAACCCTCGGGGCATGGCGCCGTGTGATAGCGGCGCGCGACACGCGGCATCACCTCCTCGACGACGTAGTCCTCATAGCGACGACTGCCGTCGTACCAGTTCGCCCAGAAGCCAAGGTCGCCCTGGGGAAGAACAATCACCGCGCGCGGCACGCTGCCATTCGACATGCCGTCGATGAGGTCTTGCGAGATGCCTGCCCGATCGAGCGAGTCGGGCCCGTCACCACCGCCATGAAGGAAAACGACCAGCGGGAGATGCTCGTCGCTCTGCATGTCGTTCGGCGTCAGCACGCTCGTCTCCATCCACACATCGCGCATCGCGGGTGAGGAGAACCGCTCGTAGGTCATCAGTCGCGGAAAGCTTGCGCACGCGGGGAGCAAGCCTGCGAATGCGAGCGTGAGTGCGATGCGATGGAGGCGCATACGGCGGAGATGGAGCCGTCGTACGCTGAGGTCAACTGAAGGAGCGCATGTGGAGCGAGTACGAGAAGGCGAGGCGCGGGTGAAGTTTCATGCAGAGCGTATCGGCGCGCTCTCCAATGTGCCCGGCAGTGAGGCGCAGGCGCTCTGCGAGGCCATCACCTGGATGGCGAAAACAGGCCTCTCGCCCGTGCTCGAAGACGGCGCGTTCGCAGGCAATGCGGCCGTGATCGAAGCCGGCGTGCTCTACGTGTCGCCCTCAGGACGGCGCATCCCCGAGCTCGACCCGGACGAGCTGATCGAGGTCGTCTCCTTCGACGTGGCCGCATGGCGCATGACGTACCGATCAACGAGCCCAAGCGCGAAGCCAACCTCCGATGCGCCCCTTCACTTCGCCATCTTGCGTGAGGCCACTGGGGCCAGTGCATCACTCCACGGCCACGTCCTGACGAGCGATGCCGATGCCGTGCGCACGCAGCTGCCGATCTCCGTCGACGCCACGCTCTTCAGCACGCCTGCCGACCGCGAGGGGCTCTTGTCGCTGATCGCGCTGCACCCCTACCCGGCGCACGACGCGTGGATTCGCCGCGATCACGGCGTATTCGTCATCGGTGCGAGCGTCAGGAGCGCGCGGACCCGGCTCGGCGCTTTGCGCGCCACGTGAGCGCCAGCATCGAGGCCATCACAAGCCAACCGAAGGGGGCGCCTCGCCCACGCGCGACCCCGCAGCCCTGGAAGGTCACTTTCGTGATCGGGTCAAAGCAGCTCTCGTCGTCTTGGAACGTGATGCGCCCCACACCGTCCATCACGGCAGCGCGCACGCAGATAAGCGTCGCCGCACGCTCGCGGTCGAGAAAGACACGCATCGTGATCTCACCGGCAGCGAAGTTGCGCACGCGGTCGACAAGAACCGGAGCCGTCACGCCCTCTCCGCGCGTCAAAAAGAGCAGGTACTCAAGCGATCCGCTGGGCCCGTCATCGGTCGCTGGGTCCATGTAGATGCCGATGCGAAAGCCGCCCTGCGGGAGCTCGCAGCTCTCTCCAACGCTGATCGACTCATGCCGGAGCGTGTTCGAAATCTGCGGCGCTGTGTTGTCTGCGGTGAAGCCGCTGCAAAACGAAAAGGAGATCGAACCTTCGAGCCCATCCGCGCGTCCGACGTAGCGCGTGCGCGAGGTGAGTGGCTGATTCGGGATGAAGAAGAGGTCATCCTCGAAGACCTGCACCTCGCCCGGAACGGGAACGCCGCTCCCCAACGTGCACGTTGAATCGCACGCGCCACAAGCCTCCAGCACGACCAACGTCGCCGGGTCATCGCCGGGGCCAAGTGGGCCGAAGTAGCCGGGTGAGTAGCGCACCATCACGCCCGAGTCCGTCGTCACACCCTGCGCACCAGACGCGGGTGTCACAGCCGTCGGCGCCTGTGGCGGCGTCTCGCATTGGGCCTGCGCATGCGCCGCACCGAACGTCAGCGCTGCACACATGACGACAACAGAGAACAAGCGAAGATGAAGAGGCACGCGTTGAGTATAGGGCCGCAACCGCGCGCTGCGCGAATCTGCAGGCGTCCTTCAAAGCGTGCTACGCGTCCGGAATGCAGCCGAAGACCTCTGTCGGCATCGCCCTCGCCCTCCTGGCGCGTGATGCCCGTGGTGATGCGCGCGAGGCCCTCTTCTCGGCACTGGCGCCTTCCCTGCGCCGCGAGGTGCAAGCCTTGCTCGCGCACGTCGAAGACGCGCCTTCCGGTTCCGCGGAGCGCGCCGCGCGCATGAGAGCGCTGATGCCCACGGGTGAGACACTCCGCGTCTGGCCGAGCCACACGCGCGTCGCTTCGATCGTGGCGGCGCATGTGGACCCGCTCGCCCCGCGCCCCGCCGCGCTGCCCCTTCCCCGCCGACGCTACCGTGTGCCGCAAGGCCTCCGTGAGGCGCTTCTTCACCAAGCGCAGCGCATGTCCAAGGACATCCCATGGCCCGTGTGATTCGTGCAGGCTCCGCAGTGCTCCATGCAGCACAGCTCGAAGCCATCGATGACGCCGCCCGCATTCGTCGACTCGCCGAAGTCGAGGCGCAGCGCATCCGAGAGCAGGCGCGAGAAGAAGGCCTCGGAGCCGCGCGCGCTGAGTCCGCAGCGCATCTCATCGAGACGGCAGCGCTCCGTGCGCAAGTGCTTCGCGAGGCCGAGGCGGCGCTGATCCCACTCGTGCGTTCCGTCGTCGAACGTGTGCTGCATGCGAGCTTGGAGGCAGATGCGTCACGCATCGCCGCAGTCGTGCGCGCGCATCTTGAGCGCCTTCAACGCGCTCAGCATGTCGAGGTCCACGTGCATCCTGATGACGCGGCAGCGCTTGCCTCGACGAGCTTCGCATCCCCTCCAACAAGCATTGTTGCTGACGCATCACTCACGCGCGGAGACGTCGTCCTTCAGAGCAATCTCGGACGAATCGACGCACGCCTCGAGGTCCAGCTCGACGCTCTTGAGCGTGCCCTTCGTACTGGCCAAACGGGAAGAACGCCATGACCGAAGCAGCGCAAGAAGATGCCGCGCGCGAGCATCGCTGGGGGGTACCCGTTCTCCTCTTCGCGCTCACCTTGCTGAGCACGACCTGGGTTGGCGCGGAGATGCATGGCCTCGACCTCGTGGAGACCTTCTCCACCGAGGGCCCGCTCCGCGCGCTGCTCGCCTTCCTCCGTGGCTGGGATTTCTCCGTGCCGCTGATGTCGATCTTGCTCGCACACGAACTCGGCCACTACATCGCCGGGCGCATCCACCGCGTCGACATCTCCCCGCCCTACTTCATCCCCATGCCGGTGCTCTCGATGCTCGGCACGATGGGCGCCGTGATCCGAATGCAAGGCCGCATTCCCCGTCGCGACGCGCTCCTCGATGTCGGCGCATCCGGCCCGCTCGCAGGCTTCTTCGTCACGATTCCAATCCTCGTATTCGGCATCCTCCAATCGCCGATCGAGGCAATCCCCACCAGTGGAAACTTCATCCTCGAAGGCCACTCGCTGCTCTACGTCGGCATGCTCTACGCGCTCAAGGGGCCTATCCCCGAGGGCATGGACATCATGCTCACGCCGACAGCCTTTGCTGCATGGGCCGGGCTCCTGGTGACGATGATCAACCTCGTGCCTGTCGGCCAACTCGACGGCGGTCACATCGCCTACGCGCTGATTGGTCCGAGCCAGGATCGCTACGGGCGCATCGTTCGCTTCTCGCTTCCGGTCATCGCACTCGTCACCGCCTCCGCGCTCGCGTTTCCCGTCTGGCGAAGCGGCGCGACCTGGATGCAAACGCTTGAGGCCGCGTCCGGTGGCATTCACTGGCTCGTTTGGTTCGGCATGCTCTCGTTGCTCGCGCGCCTAAGCGGCGACGGACACCCGCCTACGGATGACGACGTTCTCTCGCGCGGCAGACGCATCGTCGCCATCGCCACGCTCGCGCTCTTCATCGTCCTCTTCATGCCGTGGTGGGTTCGCGCGGCGTAGACGGTCGTGAATCGGAGTCGAAAATTTCGAGGACACGCAGAGGCCGCGTAGGGTCGACCTCATGCGCGGGCTCGCACGCCCTATCCTCTTCATCGTCACGCTCTTCCTCGCGTTCGCGTCCACACGCGCCTACGCCTGGACAGACGCGACGGTGCGCACTGGAACGGCCGAGATTGAGCTGCTCGAGGACGGCTACGCCAACGTCACAATGCGCGTGCGCGTCCGTGTGAATGGCGGCTGGCTGGAGGGCTTCGACATCGAGGGACTCGATCGAGACGCCGTGTTCGACCCCGCGCAACCGCCCGTCTTCCTCGACGAGACGGGCATCGCACGCCCAGTGGAATTCACGCCACGACCAGGCGGTCGCATCCAACTCCGCTTCCGTCGTGCTGGTGCACCGCATCGCGGCGAGTACGAAATCGAGCTCCACTACCGCACCCATCTCGATGGTCTGGTCCGCGAGGAGGATGACGGCTCACTGGAGGTCGCCTGGGTCTTTCCCGCCTGGCGCTTTGGCCTCGATGACGTTGAGGTCGTCTGGCTCGCTCCGGCAGGAACACGCCCCTTCGATGCTGACACCGAGGCATCCCCGATCGAGATCGTCACCTCATCGACCGATGCCCGAGAGCGCATCCTTTACCGACGCCCGCATCTTCCACGCACCAGCGATTGGACGACGCGCATTCACGTCTCGGCGAGCGCCTGGCCCTACACGCCCTCCGTCGCACCAACCACAACGGAAGCTGCAGACGCGTCGGACGCAGCGGAGACGGATGCGCAGGAGACTGTCACCGAGAGCCCTGCACACGCCGCGGCGCCCACAACAGTCAGAGCAACACAGGCCTCGCCCGCATGGCACGCGTCGATGCTTCTCGTTGCGCTCGCGATTGGTGCGTGGCTGAAGCGACGAGGGCTGGCGCAGCGCGCGCGCCTTGTTCCTGCCATTCGCGTGCTGCCGCTCCTGCCGCTGCCATGGTCGTGGCTCGGAGGCGCAATCGCTCTCATCACACTCGCCGTCGCGGTCGCCGCCTGCTTCGTTGCGGTGCCGCTTGAGCTTGAGATGGCGCTCGCGGTGACATGTGCGGCCCTCGGCTGGCATCGCTTCGAGACCGTCCCAGGACAGCCGCGGATGGCGCAGCTTCAGCCCGTCTCCGCCGCCACGCTGCGGGATGCCTCGCGTGACAGTTGGCGCCCCTTCTTCGCGCTCGACGCGCTCTTTGATCCCGCACGTCTCGGCCTCTTCTCAAGCCTCGCGTTCATCACCTTCGCGTTGCTCGAAGGAGATGCATTCGTGCGTGCGCTCGCCGCGGCATTCTTCGCGCTCGTGATGGGCTCAAGCACCCGCGCAGTGGGCAATCCGTATCAGGCGCTCCGCACAGCGCTTCCATTGGCAAGGGCTTGGCAGCGCGCTGGGTTCCAGGTGCAGTTCGTCGGACGCCTGACATCCAGCTTTGGACGCAAGCCAAGCAAGGCCGCGCCAGCCGACGAGGTTCGCGTGCGCATTGCGCTCCGCTCTCAAGCCAGCATCGACGCCACACCGGAGCGAACCCTTCTGCACTTCCCGACCGCGTCGGAGGCTCAGTTGAGCGCGCTCGCCGCATGGTCAAGCGAGCACCAGGCGCACTTCGACCCAGCGCTGCGCACGCTCGACGCGAACTGCACGCCCGCACAAGCGCGCGCGCTTGATGCATTGCTCGTCCGCGTTGCGACCCAGGAAGCAGAGGCCGCGACGCTGGAGGACTCGTCGCTCCAGCAAGCCGCCGAGTAAGGCCTAGAGGCGCTGACGCAGATACGTCTTCAGATCGTTGGAAGACTTCACTGCGCGCGCGACTTCGTCTTCCTTCAGTTCAAGACGCTCGACAATCGCCTCGTGGACGGAGTCGTAGAGCCAGGTCGTTCCCTCTTCGTCACGCGCACATTCCACCGCGCTGTGACCTTCAAACTGCAGCTTCGGAAGGCCGTCCACCGCGCGATCCAGCACGCTCATCAACTCGCCCAGTGCCTCACGCACACTCGCGAGCTGCGCATCCATGGCGTCGTATACCTCGGGGTCGTCCTCGCGGTGCGCCTTCACGATGTCCGGCGAGGCCTTCTCGATCTTGGCGACCGTCAGGCGCAGGACGATCACGTCATCCGCAAAAGCGAGCGTCCCCTTCACACCCGGAATCGCGTTCGCGCCGGAAAGGACATGCAGGAGCGCGCCACAAGCGAGCACGCGGCTGTCGTCGTCCAAATCCGGATCTTCCGCGAGACGTAGCACCGCTTTGCAGTCTTGCGGCAGGGTGAGCATCGCTTCGCGGAGCGCTTCGGGAAACCGTACACTTGTCATGGTGGGAGGGGGTCAAAGCGCGCAAAACGCGCGCAAGTCCAGGGTCGCAATGTCTGCCTAGCAAAGCAAGCAAGTTCGCCGGGTTCATTGCAGTTCCGAGCGATCCAAGAAAAAAGGCACGACTTTCGTCGTGCCCTTTTCGGATGACGCGAGCTCTCGCTCGCCAAACGGACTCAATCCCTTGGGATGAGCTCGCGGCCTGCTGGGCAAGCCACTTCAACGCCCGTGGGGCCGTCGGTCGTGCGGATGATCTTGAACTCAACGCGACGGTTCTGGTCCCAAGCCTCTGCGGTGTGGCGGGGGTCGAGCGGACAGCGCTCGCCGTAGCCAGCACTGCGGAGTCGGTCGCTCGCCACACCACGCTGAACAAGCGCAGCGAGAACCGCAGCGGCGCGATCCGTTGTGAGGCGGATGTTGTACTCGTCGCTGGAGCGCTCGTCGGCGTGACCCTGAATCTCCACGAAGAGAATCTGGGGGTTGTTGATCATCGTCGTCGCGACAGCGTCCACGATCGGGTAGCTGACTTCCTGGATGTCAGCGCTGTCCGTCTCGAAGAGAATCTTCTCAAGGATGATGATGCCGTCATCCGTGACGATGACCGAGCCGCGATCCGGGCAGCCGTCTTCGTCTTCTGTGCCGTTGTACGTCTCGGGCTCATTCGGACAGCTGTCGTCATTGTCGAGAATGCGGTCAGCGTCGTTGTCTGGGTCCGGGCAGCCGTCTTCGTCCTGGAAGCCATCGCGGTCTTCGGGGTCGTTCGGGCAGAGATCGTCGGTATCGAGGATGCCGTCGTTGTCGTTGTCCGGGTCCGGGCAACCGTCTTCGTCCTGGAAGCCATCGCGGTCTTCCGGGTCGTCTGGGCACTGGTCGTCGGCGTCCAAGATGCCGTCGCCGTCACGGTCGCCTTCGTTGCCCTCGGGGCAGCCGTCTTCGTCGCTGTCGCCGTCACGGTCCTCAGGGACCATGGGGCATTCGTCGTCGACATCGAGGATGCCGTCGCGATCGTTGTCTGGGTCTGGGCAGCCGTCTTCGTCGCCGAAGTTGTCGAAGTCCTCAGGCTCGTCAGGACACTGGTCGCTGTCGTCGCGGTAGCCGTCGCCGTCGCGGTCGCCGATGGAGGGCTCGAAGATGAAGCCGACCATGCCGCGCACGTCAGCCTGAAGAAGGCCGAGAATCGGAAGGCCACCGCCGCCGGCGAGCACGAGGTAGCTGTTGCGCTCGACGAAGATCTTGAGGCCGCCCATGGCCTCTACCGAGGTGCCGCCCTGCGTGCCCATCTCGCTGAAGATGCTTGCGCCGTAGATTTCCGCAGTGAGCTCGATCGGGCTGTCGCCAAGGCGGAAGCCTGCGCCCAAGCCGTAGGTGAGCATCGGGCCGTACGTGACCTCGCTGCCGGGGCGGTTGGGATCAAGCGAGCATCCGCGTGAGTTCGCCGCGCTGTCGAAGCTGCAGATCGCGTTCGACATGTTCGGAATGGAGTGCCCGCCAACGTTGATCGTCGGTGTCGCACCGAACATCAAGCGCGTGCCCACCTGAAGGCCGATGCGGACGTAGCGATCCGCACGGTACTCGGCAAGAAGCATGGGCCAGAGAGCGACGGTGTTGTCGCCAACGAAGCGATCCGCTGAGCCCGTGGGGAACTCAACCTGGAGGCCAATGCCAAGCCCGAAGCCGCTGTTGCGTTCTGCACGCAGGATGCGGAGCTTGCTGTGCACGACCAGGTTGCCGAAGCCCTGGTAGCCCGCGCCCGCACCGCGGGTGCCCGCGTTGTAGTCGTTGAACTGACCCGGGATCGTCAGGTTCGGGCCGCTGGCGAAGCCCACCGGGATCTGGATGCCAACTTCAAGCAGGTTGAAGAGGCCCAAGTTGGCGTGAAGGATACCGCTGAAGATGTAGTCGACCGCGCGCCCGCAAAGGAAGGTTGGGCATGTGTTCGCGTTCGCTGCGGTGGTCGCCGGGTCGTTTGCGAAACCTGCGAAGGGCAACAATCCGAAACCACCGTTGACGATCAAGCCGAAGCTGAAGTCGAGGTGGCCAAGGATGTCTGTGCCGTTCACGGACAAGTAGCCCTTCGAGTCCATCGCTGGATGAAAGAGCTGCAAATCCATGCCGCCACTACTCAGGCGACCGGGCGAGATGGATGACTGCGCTTCCGCAGTTGAAGTAGAAAACGCCGTCGACGTTGCCCACATCAGTGTGAGTAGAAACAAAGCGCGTTGAGCCACGCGATGCATGGGGTCTCCTCGGATACGACTTCGGCGAACCGGGACAGCGCGGCAGTGTGCACACGCGGCCCCGGCCAACCGGACCATGCCTCAGGACAAAGCCCGGGCGGGCCGAGTGTCGCGACGAACCCCCCAATTTGTCAAACGCGAAGTTCCGAGGACCGGAGGATCACTGGCAAGTGGCGACGTGGAACTGCCGCCAGGAACCGGCCTCTCGACTGGTTCCGTAGCGCTCAAGGAGCGTGCTGACGGTGGTGCAGCAAGAAGCGGGGCCGGTGGACTCGCGTTGAGCTTGAGCGAGCATGGCGAGAGAGCGCGCGGTACGAGCCCGACCGCCACCGAGAAGGCGAATGACGCACTGGAAGTCGCCGTTGCCGAGACAAATGCTGGCCTCGACCGTCGGGTCGGCAGGCACATCCGACGCTGTCGAGACTGCTTGCTGGGGCGGAGGCGCGACGTTCGTCTCGCGTCCTGGCGGCGGGCGGACTGGGTTGGGCGGGCGAACAGCCACAACGGGCTGGCCTGGACGCGGGCGAGCGCCAGGTGTGGCCGCGCGCGGCGCGCGACGTTGAATCGCTGTCGCCTCCGCACGAACGGCCGGCGAGATCGAGGCCATGCTGAGCACCTCGTCCGCGAAGCCTCGTGCTTCGGCCGGGTCTGTCGCCGTGCGTGCCTGGGAGAGAAGCAGACGGCTGTACTCGCCCTCTGCCTGCGTAACCTCGGGGCGCGTCCGATAGCCGCTTGCGCTCGGCAATCGACCGAATGCCTCCACCGCGCCGCGCCAGTCCGCCTGACGAACTGCGGCTTGTCCGGCGAGGAAGATCTCGTCCTCACCCCGTGCGACGAGGGCTGCGTCCCGGCAGCGCGTCGCGTTGGCATCACCCGGGGCGAGGCGAAGCGCCGCATCGGCATGCATGATCGCGTCCGCGAAGGAGCCGGAGTTAAGCGACAACTGGCAGGCGCTGGCCTCGGCGACCGCGCTCAAACCTGGGACGGCTGGGGCAGCTGTCGGCACAGGAACGGGAACCGGAACGGCCGGGTTTTCTGCGACGGGTGGTTGCGCGGTCACCGGATTCGGGAGCGAGGTGGCAATCGTCTCCGGTTCGCCGCCACCGCCGCCGGAAAACACCACACCCACACCGCCCAGCACAGCCGCGCCGACGATCCCGAGCGCGATGTAGAGAGGGGTGCGATTCTGCTGCGGCAGCGACATGTGCGGCAGTGCCGCGAGTTGCATCGTGCGCTCGGAATCGAACTGGAACGCCTCACCCGCGCCGACCATCCGGAAGCGAACCTGACCCAACTCGACCATGTCGCCGGCCTGAATCGGGCCATGCCGTGTGTCGACGCCGTTCACGCGCACACCGTTTGCGCTGCCGAGGTCCTCGATGAACGTCTTTCCGTTCTCGACCGTGACCTTGGCGTGCTCTCGGGAAATCGAGCGGTGATTGACCCAGACTTCCAAGTCTTCCGCGCGACCGATTCGGACCACGGGCTGCGTGAGGGCGAACTCAGCGCCCGGAGCTGGCGCAGAGAGCATCACGAGGCGCGCCGGGGGACCTGTGTCTCGGTAGGGCGACGGGACAATCGCTGTCGGAACATCGGCAGACGCCCCTTCGGGCATGGCCGTGATCGCGGTCGGTGTCGCGTCCTGGGCCTCGGCTCCCTCGAACTGGAGCGAGATCTGGTAGTCGCCGATGCTGATCTGATCACCGGGCTTGAGCTCGGTCTCGGCCTCGATGCGACGGCCGTTGATCTTGACGCCATTGAACGACTTGAGGTCGGACACATGGAAGGCGCCACTGACTTTGCGAAGGCGCGCGTGCTTACGCGACACGTTCCGCTCAGTGAGGCGAATCGTGTTGCCTTCTTTGCGCCCAATCGTGACTTCATCACGAACGAGCGGCACGACGGTCGTCTTGCCTTCGTCGTCAGCGATGAGGAGCTTGAACATTCCAGCCATAGAGTCTCGCTCGGTTGGAGAGATGATGGTGGTTTCTGCGTGAGGGTGTCAACGACGTGATGACCCGATCTCACAAACGAAGCTTGGGTTGGCTCTGAGGACCGAGTTCGCCCGTTCAGTGCGGATGCATGTGGATGCCGTTTGACGAGGCGCCACAGTTCCGTGCGAGCATACCGGATGCGCTTCAAACGCGTGAGCATCGCGGTCCTCGTCGGGCTTGTTCCTGGCTTCGTGCTCGCTGCGTGTGACAGGCCGATCGAGTTCACCACCGAGGACACCGCCCGCACGCGACGCGATGCGAACGAGATTGTCGCAGACGCCTACTCCGTCCGCCCAGCGGAGCCGGTGCTTCCGCCCGTCGACATTGAGCTGACGCTGCCCTTCGGCAGCTCGGCCGTGGTGCCCATTGAGTTCGTTGTCTCCGCGGCGGACCTCGATCTTGTTCTCAACGTCGACACGACGGGGAGCTTCGATGAGGAGATCGACCAGCTTCAGAATTCGTTCATCGCGACGATCCTTCCTGAGCTTCGCCGCAGTGTCAGCGGCATCGCGATCGGCGTGACAAAGTTCCAGGACTACGATTTCGGCTCGTTCGGGGGTCCCGGCGACGTCCCGTACTTGCGGCTCAGCAGCATCACGACGGACTTCTCGATCACGAGTGCGGCGATCGCGCGCCTCGACAACCCCATCGGTGGCGGCGGCGACTTGCCAGAGTCTGGGTACGAGTCGCTCTACCAGATCGCAACCGGTGCCGGCCAAGTCACAGAGGGCGAGACCCTCATTCGACCCTGGTCGAGCACGATGCGTGCACCTGGCGGAGGCTCCGACCCGGGTGTGGGGTTTCGTGAACACTCCGTGCGGGCGGTGATCCACGCGACCGATGCTACCTCCCACGAGGGGAGCGACTACGGCATCAACGCGCACTCTTCGGGCGAGACCATCGCGGCGCTGCTCGCACGAGAGATTCGCGTGATCGGTGTGGTCACCGAGGGCGAGCCCATGGCCCGGCAGCAGCTCGAGTCGCTCGCGCTTGTGACAGGCGCGGTGGGGCCACCCAACGATCGCAATCAATGCCCGACGGGTATCCGCGGGACAGCACGCCCACCCCTTCGCGGCGTGTGCCCGCTCGTCTTCGATATCGACACGCACGGCGGCGGCTTGAATGAAGCCATTGTGCAGTCGATCGAGGCGCTGCTCGCCTCCGTCTCGTACGACGAAGCGCATGGCGAAGCGTTGGATGATCGCTACGGGCTGGTGCATGCGATCGAAGCTGTGAGTGCAACCGCGACACCCCCTGCGCGCACGCCGACGCGTGTGGATGAGCGACAGATCGACGGCATTCCCGACACGTTCCGCGCGATCGACCACGGCGTGACGCTTCGCTTCGAAGCGCACCTTGAGAACGACGTGCTCATGCCCGACGACTACGACCGACGCGTGACGCTGACGCTCGTCATCTTGGGAGAAGGTGTCGCCGTCGCGACGCGAACGGTCCGTGTGCTCATTCCCCGTCGCACACCGATGGATGCGGGCCCTCGTGATGCGGGGGTCGATGCGAACACGGGCGACACGAACACGGTCGATGCATTTGCGGAGCCGCCGGATGCGGGCTCGGACGCCGACATCACAGACGCTGCGATGGACGATACGGGCGCCGACGCGCCGAGTGATGATGCGAGCGATGACGCGACGACCAGCGCCGACCACGATGCTGCGGATTGACCGGCGCTGTATCGGTCCTCTACAAGTCCCCCGTGGCGAACGCGTACACCGACGCACTCTGCGCAAACCATCCACAGCGGGAAGCGGTTGGTATCTGCGTCGATTGTCGCAAGCGTGTCTGCGTCGAGTGCACGACCAAGGTGGATGGCATCAACCACTGCGTCTCCTGTCTTCGCACCATGTCGGGGCCCGCGCGCGAAGAAGCGTCCGTCGCCACAACCTCACCGCTGCTGAAAGTCGCGAGCCTCATTGCGATGACAGGCGTCCTCTCCCTCCTCACGTGGGGCATCCTTGAGTTGGGGGCGCTCTGGTGACTGAGAACGAGACGGTGCGCGTGCGAACGAGCCTCTCGCAGGCGGGCCCAGTGGACCGGCTCGATCGCGCGTTCACGCTCATCCGTCACAAGGGCCTCGCGCTCTCCGCACGCGCGTTCTGCGCTGGCGCCATCCCCGCGCTTACGCTGCTCGCCTACTTCTACTTCGACCGCGTGGAGGGCATTGCACTGCTCCGCGCACCGCTCGCATTCGCACTCATCGCGGCGTTCATGCTGCGAAGTTGGATCCTCGCGGGCGTGGCCCGTGTGTTCGTGATCGAGCTCTCCCCGCACGCGCCAGTGGATGTCGACGGTGGCCGCTTCCTCGACGTGGCACGCACGGCGGGCTGGGTCTGCCTCGGGCTCTGGTGCTGGAGCTGGGGCGTCCTGCTCTCTGCAGGCGGAGGCGTCATCGGCATCGCGTTCTTCATCCCCTTCATGGCCCTGCGCGGCATCTTTGCGCCCTCCTGGATCGCGCGGGCGGGCGCCGTGCACGGAGGTGGATTTCAAGCGATCCGCGAGTCGCTTGGCGACACGGCGCACCAGCGCATGACGTCCTTCACCGTCGAGAGCTTCCTCCTGCTCGGCATCTTCGGTGTCGCCCTCAACCTCTACGGGATCTTCGGCTTCGTCGTGACGGTCGGGCGCTCCTTCCTCGGCCTTGAGCTCGCACTCGTAGACTTATTTCTATCATATCGCAATACGTTCACAATGCTTGCGATCCCGCTCTTCGCCGCGTGCCTTGTGGAGCCCCTGCGTGCGGCGCTGTCGGCCCAGGTCTATGTGGATGCGCGCGTACGCGCCGATGGCCTCGACCTCCGCGCCGCCCTCGAAGACGCAACGCGCACAAAGAGCGCGCCCTCCGCGCTCACCACCTCGCTCACCGCGCTCCTCCTCTGCGTCGCCTTCGCTGCGGGAACGGTGCATGCGCAGGAGACCGACGAGGCGCCCCCGAGCGTCGATGCGCCTTCGCTTGCCTCACAAGATTTTGAAGCGCGGCAGCAGGCCCAAGAGATTCTCTCGCGCGACATTTTTCGCGATGTTGAAGCGCGGCGGCACGACGGGTTGACGGATCTCATCGAGCGCGTCCTCGCCTGGTTCTTCGATCGCGACATGCCAGACGTGGACACGTCGGGGGCGGCGCCGATGCCTTCTCTCCCCCTACCGGGGCCTGTGTTCTTCGTCGTCCTTGGTGTCCTCTTCGCGCTCGCGGTGGGTATTTTCCTCTACGTCTCGCGCACCCAGGCGGACTCCGTCGCGACGCAGGCGCCCGCGGAAGTTGAGGCCATGCCCGACCCACGCGAGCGATCTCCCGATGCGTGGATCGGTGAGGCCGCGGCCCTTGCAGCGCAGGGTCGGTATCGCGAAGCGCTGCGCGCGCTCTACCTCGCCACGCTGGTCTCCCTCGATCGCAGCGCATGGATTCGCTTCGAGCCCTCACTGACCAACTGGCAGTACCTCCGGCAGATGCGCACAGGCACGGTGCGGAATGACTTCCGCCAGTTCACGAGCACCTTCGATGTGAAGGTGTACGGCGGAGAGACCGTGGGTGAGGCGGACTACGCGGCCTGTCGTCAGCTCGCGGAGCGCATCGTCCAGGTCAGTCAGCGCGACGGCGAAGGCGCGCCATGAATACGAAATCAGCCATGCGGGCGCTTGCCGCGACTGCATTGTTTTTGGGCTGCGCAGCGCTCTTCGGGATGTGCGCACGCGTGTCGGATCGAGGGCGATTCGCACTGGCCTACTCAACGTACGGCGCGGGACCTTCCGGCACGCGCGCCCTCTTTGAGCTTGTCCGTGCGTCTGGATTTCGCGCGGAGCGTTGGAACCAAGAAATCTCCTCCCTGCCGAGCGGGAGTGCCCTCGTTGTGATCGGCGGATGCGACCAAGCCCAAGCGCGCCCTCTCTCGCGTCCCGAACGCGAATCGCTTCTGCGTTGGGTTGAAGCGGGAGGTGTTGTGATCATCGCGGGTGCATCCGAGATGGCGCACGACTCGCTCGGAGGCACGCTCGATGACCCTCCGGTCGAGACCTGCATCGATGGCGATGGCTTCTTCGCGATGATGGTTCGCTCCTCGCGCCGTGCCGAACGAGAGCGCCGCGAGCGCGAGCAAGCCACACAAGATGCCGGGCCTGCGTCCGATGCTGGCGTCTCACCTCAGGATGCCGCGCGCGACTCGGATGCCGGCGCGGAGGCAGATGTCGGCAGTGAAGCGCCAATGAGCATCGACGAGGCCTCGGAGACGCTCGATCACACGTTGAGCCCCGTGGAAGGCGAGCCGACAAGTTGGGCCCGCGCGACCTCCGAGGTCTTTCACGGCCTGCCAGACATGGCCCTCCGGAGACGCGCGCAAATTCATGTCGGAACGAACGAAGAGTCCGATGTGCTTGCAAGCGTTGGCAACGACCCCGCGGCCGTTGCGATTCGTCGCGGCGAGGGCACGGTCATCCTCCTCGCGAGTGGCAGCTCTTTTCAGAACGCAGACCTCGCACGCTACGAGGGCGCACCGGCCTTCCTGCGTTTGCTGCGTCGTTACGCACCAGGTCGCCGCATCCTCTTTGACGAGTTCCACGTCGGCGCTGGCGAGACGCGCTCGACGATGCGCTACATGGTGCAACTCGGCCTCGGCCCCATGCTCGCGCAGTTGCTCTTTGTGCTCGCGCTCTTCCTCGTACGCGCGATGCAGCGCTTCGGTGCGGAGCAGAAGCAGGTCGCACCGGCCCGCATCACGACAGCGAGCTTTGTGGCGGGTGTAGGCGCGCTCTTCGGCAAGCTCG
>JBILQT010000342.1:0-6982 GCA_044373065.1 Sandaracinaceae bacterium | reverse complement strand
CTGAGCTCACTGCACTGACCAATCGCGTTGCGCGCGTGCTTGCCGAACATCGCCAGCGTCGTCGAGAGGGCTTCGACGTGCGCGTGGCCGCTGCCGCCTGTTGCGCTGTACTCACTGAGCGAGCTCCGCTTTGCAGCCGAGCGCAACGTCCCGTCAGCAATGCCGCCGAGCTGGACGGCCCGCTCTGCAATCATATCGATATAGGATTCCACGTCCTCGTTGAGCTTATCGAAGAGCTCGTGAAGGGCGATGAAGTCGGGGCCCTTCACATTCCAATGCGCTTGCTTGCACTGGCTTTGAAGGTCCATCGCATCCGCCAAGCGTGCGTTGCAGAGGGCGATGAGCTGACCGCGCGTGACCTCGGGGAGGTCGTTCTTTGTCTTGTACATGAGCATCCTTTCGGGATGCCGTGTTGAGCGCAGCTTGTATGCCGTCTTCGAGCGTATGCATTGCCTGCGATGCGCGAGCGAGCCTGTGGCGGTTCTGCGTTTGTGCGGCGCTTTGGCTACCGACGCGCTTCGCATTCCACCGTGGTCGTCACATGGAGCCGAGCCAGCGCCTCATGCACACGGCCCTCGTAGTCGGAGACCGTGATGCTCGACCACTCGCCCTCGGCACAGCGGCCGGCCGCCAGCATGTTGCGAATCGACCGCACACGTGAGCAGAGGACGTCGCTCTCCTCGCAGATCAGCGTGACTGCGGCCTGCACCTCCCTCAGCGTCATGGGTTGCACCGATGCCGTGTGTGGGACGCGTCGGCTCGCCTGGGAGGGCTGTGTGGGTGGGGCGGTGGCTGCGGGTATCTCCGGTTCATCGCGGAAGCGCGAGCGAATGCAGAAGCGCACACCGATCGAGAGCACCGCGATCACAATCCAAACCCAATGCCAGTTGCGTGGCGGGTCCTCGTCGATCGCCGTGGGAACGATCACCGGCATTGCGCCCACGCGCGGCTTCTCTCGGACCTGCGGCTCCGGGCGAGACTTTGGGCGCGCGTCGGCAGGGACAATCACGATCGGCGACGCTGGCGTGATGCGCGGCTGCGGCGCGACCCGTTCGGGCTCGGGCGGCGGGATGGAGATGGGCCTTGTCCGCTGCGCTTGAGTCCTCGTGCGCGCATCGCCCAGAAGGCCGCCGTACATCGAGAAGAGAGAGGGTGCGCGCGTCTCCAGCGTGATCATCACGCGCGCGGATTCCTCCGGCTTCTCATCGCGCAGCTCAAGCACCGCATCGAACACGGAGTGCGGGCTTCGACGACGCACGCCGCGTGCGAAGAGCTTGAGGAAGGCGTGCGGCACCGAGCGTGCGATGGCCAACATATCGCGCGCGATGACCTCGAGCGGCGATGCGTGTTCCGTGCGACTGAAGAGCTCGGTGCGCTCTTGTGTGAGCGCCATGGCGCGTGCTGCAACGTCATGCTCGCCCCGCTCCATCGCGAACACAGCGAGCTCAAAAAAGAACGAACGTTGAAGCGGACGATGCTCACGGGCTGCGCGCTCAAGCAGCGAGTCGATCGCCACGAGCGCTTCACGAGGCCGCTTCTTTGCGATGTGCACGCGGGCCACAGCGAGCCGTGAGGGGCCTTGATCGAGTGCGATGAATTGCGCGTCCGTGATCGTGTCGGGGTTCTCCATCGCGAGCGTCTCAAGGAAGCCCGGCAGGCTCAGTCTCACGCCCTCGAGAAGCTCGCGCTCCGCCGCACCGGGCTTGCCGATCGCGTAGAGCAGGTCGATCAGATTCCAGCGCAGCGAGGGCTCGCCTGGGTGCTCTTTGATGGCGCGCGTCAGCAGCAGAATCCGCGCGTCGTCGTCCTTCGCGCGATCGAGCGTTTGGTAGATGGCCTCGATCGCTGCCGCGCTACGCAGTTGCTCTGCGGAGAGTGGCGCGACTGGCTCGGACGCATGCACCTCCGACACCACGGCGAGCCCCTCGCCAGGCTTCGCTAAGCCTTCAAGGGCGCGCTCGTAGGCCTCGCGAATGCGCTGGAAGCCCTCAGGGTCCTTCTCGGGACGATGCCGCTTGATGCCTGCGACATAGGCTTTGCGCACCTCGCCTTGCGTGACGGGCTCATCGCCGTTCTCGACGATCCCAAGTGCCTTCAGTGCTTCATCGAACGTCACGGGAACCTCACGTGCATCGGCCCATCAACGAGGCAAGCGTACGTGAAGCCTGCGCGTGTTGTGAACGTGAGAATGAATGCTCGATCGGAGACCCGGCCCCGTGAAATCATGCCGAGGAAGTACGGAGGTCGTGATGAGTTGGTGGGACCGATTGCGCGGGCGGGAGGCAACAGGGTCCGCGCCCGAGCCGCACGAGGTAGCCGCGGCACTTGCTCAAGTCAGGGAGCACGTAGACGCAGCCCTGGCGAGACTGCGCCTTGGGGAGACGCTGGATGCGAGCGAGGTTGAAGCGTGCTCCAAGCGCTTCGCTGCGTACTACGAGGTCGTGGGTCGCGTGACGGGGTTTGAGACGGACGCCGACTTCTATGTCGAGAGCACGAAGCTCTCGCTCATCGACACCGCGCAACACGGCGGATGGCCGATGCGTGCTGACCGTCGCAAGCAGCTGATGCCCATCCTGCGTGATCGCATGCGCGCCGGGGCCGACCTCTGGACATGCGCCGCACTCGTCACGCCCGCGTTGCTTCACAATCAATTGCTCATCGCGCTTCGAGCCTACGAGCGAACACTTGAGGACCCGTTCTGTGCGCGTGCTGTCTACCGGTGGTGCGCTGAGTCACTTCTCTACTATCCGCACCTGAACGACCCCGCGGCGCTCGAGCGCTTCTTCGCCTCGGCAAAGCCACCGCCCCCGAAACAAACCGAAGACCTCTCCCTGCAAGAGCGCTGGGCCCTCGGTGCCGTGATCTTTCCTGCGCTGACGCATGAGCCGCGGACGACGCTCGCTGACATCACGGCTGCGCCCGAGGCACTCGAAGCGGAGCTCGCTCGGAGCTGGAAAATCGTCGACTACGAGAGCGCGATTCGCATCCTCACGTGGCTCTCGCGCGAGGGGCATCGGGGCGAGCTCGCGGGCTACCTCCGCGACCTCGATGATGCGCCTCCCGAGCTCCACAGCTTCTTGGACAACAACGAGCCCGCGCTGCGTCGCACATCCATTCTCGCCTGGGATCTTTGCCGCGCGATCACCACAGCGCGTCGCTGTCATGCAGTTGGCTTTCTCCCGCGTGACGAGACCTGGGAGATCATTCAGCGCAGCGCGCGTCGCCTGCAGGCTGCGTACGCATCCTGGGAAGAGCTTGGAGAGGACTACCTCCTTGGCTATCGCTTCTTCGATCCCGAGCAGAAGAGCGGCGCGGGTCATGCGCCATTCGTCGCGCTGCTGCGCACGCTTCCGCAGAGCCCCTGGCGGACCATCCCCTGGAAGACGCCTCTGGACGGATGAGTGCCGGCGTTTCAAGCGCTGAAACGTTGTTGCAGTGCATGTTGCGTGCTGTTCCGAAGAGGCCCGAATCCTCGCAAACCTAGGCCGAGAACGGCTGGCACACGCTTCGCTCAAGCGAGGGCATGCCGCTTCTCTCCGCACCTGTGTTGATTGGCACCGTGCTCGCCGTCTTGATCGGTGTCGCACTTGGACTGCTCGGTGGTGGCGGCTCGATCATGACGCTGCCGATTCTCGTCTACGTCATCGGCGTGGAGCCGCACGAGGCGATTGCGCTCTCGCTCCTTGTGGTGGGCGCGACGAGCATGGCGGCACTCGTTCCCCATGCGCGCGGAGGTCGCGTCGCTTGGCGTGCGGGAGGCCTCTTCGGTGCGGCGAGCATGGTGGGCGCATACCTCGGTGGAAAGCTCGGGCACTTCGCGCCCGCGACGCTCCTCTTGCTTCTCTTCACCGGGATGATGGTTGCTGCAGCGATCGCGATGATGCGCCCGCGCAGCGAGTCGATGGTGCCCGAGGGCGCGGCTTGTGATGCGCGTTTGCCGCTGGGCAAAGCGATTGCGCTCGGCGTGCTCGTCGGTGCGTTCAGCGGCCTTGTCGGCGCGGGCGGAGGCTTTCTTGTGGTGCCTGCGCTCGTGGTGCTCGGCAAGATGTCGATGCGTCAGGCTGTGGGCACCTCGCTGATGGTCATTGCGATGAACTCCTTCGCGGCCTTCGCGGGCTACCTCAGCACCACGCACGTGAACTGGGGATTGGCCGCCATGGTGACGAGCGCAGCCGTGGTCGGCAGCGTGCTCGGTGGCGCACTCGCAGGTCGTGTCCCCCAAGAGTTGCTTCGTCGTGGCTTTGCCTGGTTCGTTCTCGTGATGGCGATGTTCATGCTCTCGCAGGAAGTGCCACGGGCCCTTGGCTTCACCATCGAGTTGAGCACGGCCTGGCCTCTGGTCGCGACGCTGAGCGGCATTCCGCTCCTTGTGGCCATCGTCGATCTCTCTCGTCGCGTTTCGTTTCCAGCGCCTGCGCGCTGAGTCCTCCGTCTGTTTCGCAAGCGCGCAACAGTGTTTCAGTGCACGAAGCTCGGTACTCGAGCGAAAGGAATCCATCATGCGCATCCATCCCTTCTTCGATGCCCGCACCTTCACCCTCACGTACGTCGTCTTCGATGAGCACACGCGCGATGCTGTCGTGATTGACCCCGTGCTCGACTACGAGCCCATCGGCTCCTTCACGCACACCGAGTCGGTCGACCTCGTGACGAAGTTTGTGCAGGACGAGAAGCTCAAGCTGCATTGGGTGCTTGAGACACACGCCCACGCGGATCACCTCACGGGCGCCCAGATTCTTCGTCGACGCTTCGATGCACGCGTTGCGATAGGCGCAGCGATCACGGTGGTGCAGGAGACGTTCAAAGGTGTCTTCTCGCTCGAGACGCTCAAGACGGATGGCAGCCAGTTCGATCGCCTGCTTCAAGACGGCGAGACGGTTCAGGCCGGCGCCATCGCGGTGAAGGCACTCGCGACGCCGGGCCACACACCCGCATGCATGACGTTCCAGATCGGCGATGCGCTCTTCACTGGCGACCTGCTCTTCATGGACGACTACGGCACGGGGCGATGCGACTTCCCGAAGGGGAGCTCGGCCGACATGTACGCGTCGATCCAGAAGCTCTACGCGATGCCGGACACGACCAAGGTCTACCCCGGTCATGACTACCCACCGGCCTCGCGTACGTGGAAGCACGAGACCTCGATTGGCGCCTCGAAGGATCACAACCCGCAGCTCGCTGCCACCACCTCGAAAGAGGCCTTTGTGGAGATGCGCAACGCACGCGACAAGACGCTCGCTGCGCCGAAGCTGCTCTTTCAGAGCGTGCAGGTGAACATCGACGCGGGGCATTTGCCCGAGCCGAAAAACGGCAAGCGCTACCTCGTCACGCCGATCAATCTCTTCAGCCCTGCGGATGAGCTCGGTGAGCCGATTCAGTCGAAGGCGCAGACGAAGTAACGACCCGAGGACCGATGCAAGACCCGACGAAGTTCTGGAACGCACGCTACGGCGAGGCTGGCTTTGCCTACGGCACAACACCGAACGACTTCGTCGTGGAGACTGCGACGCGCATTCCAGAAGGGCCCGTGCTCTGCCTTGCCGAAGGGGAGGGCCGCAACGCTGTCTACCTCGCATCACGTGGCCATGAGGTGACCGCGATGGACTTGAGCGCGGTGGGCTTGGAGAAGGCGCAGGCACTCGCGAAGGAGCGCGGCGTTGTGCTGCAGACGATGGCCGCTGACCTATCGAGCTACGTCATCGAAGAGGGCAGGTGGTCGGCGATTGTGTGCATCTGGATGCACCTTCCGCAGCCGCTTCGAGCGCGTGTCCTCGCTGCGGCAGCGCGTGGTCTCAAGCCGGGCGGCGTGCTCATCATCGAGTCGTACGCACCCGCGCAGTTGGCCTTCAACACTGGCGGCCCGCGCGACGTCGGCATGCTCGTGGCGCTCGAAGATTTGCGCAGCGAGCTCGCGGGGCTTTCGCTCGACGTCTTCGAGGAGATCGAGCGCGACGTGCATGAGGGGCCCTACCACGAGGGCAAGAGCGCCGTCGTTCGTGCGGTTGCGAGGCGCGCTTAACTCAGAGGGCGGGCCTTCGCAGGGTGGGTGGGTCACCCATACGAACTTCGGCATCACCTGGCTTCCAAGGCTTGAGCTGAACCATCGCGCGCTCAAAGAGGGATGCGTTCAGCCACGCCGCAAGCCACGCGTGGAGTGATGGCAGCGGCTCCGCCGCGAAGGCTTGTGCATCGACTGCTGCGAACTGCCGCACGAAGGGGAAGAGCGCCACATCGGCATATGTCGGATGCGCTCCGCAGAGATGCTTGTGGGTCGCGAGGCGCGCATCGAGCATCGCCAGATGAGCGAGCCCTCCGCGCCGATGAACCTCTCGATCACCGCCGGAGCGCTCGGGATATTTGTACCCGTCGAGATCGCGCTTGAAGGGTCCGTCATTCAACGCGATCAGCGCCTGCGCATCCTCGTGATTCACCTCGAGCCAACCCTCTGGGTCATTCGCCTCAAGGGCGTGGAGCATGATGGCAAGGCTCTGATCGAGGACGCGTCCATCCGGCAGCACGAGCACGGGAACCGTGCCCTTGGGCGAGGCCTCCAGCAGCGCGGCGGGCTTCTGCGCGAGATGCACTTCACGCAGCGTGCAGCGCGTCTTGGATGCAAGCAGCGCCATGCGGGCGCGGATGGCGTAGGGGCAGCGTCGGAAGGTGTAGAGGATGGGCGGCGACATGCGATGCGCGTCGAGGGCGGTCCGGACCGGGTTGGGCACGGTGAAATCGTCGAAGAGGGTGGTCGGGACCGGGTTAGGCGCAGTGAAATGGTCGAAGAGGGTGGTCCGGACCGGGTTGGATGCAGTGAAATGGTCGCAGGTGGGTGGTCCGGACCGGGTTGGACGCAGTGAAATGGTCGAGGGTGGGTGGTCCGGACCGGGTTGGACGCAGTGAAATGGTCGAAGAGGGTGGTCCGGACCGGGCCCGGCGCAGTGAACTGGTCGAAATGGGTGGTCGGGACCGGGTGTCAGGTAGCCGA
>JBILQT010000341.1:0-6992 GCA_044373065.1 Sandaracinaceae bacterium | reverse complement strand
GTCTTTGGAACGCCGATCGCGGGCACTGTCTTTGGCCTCGAGTTCATCGTGCTCGGTCGCATCGAATACGGCGCACTCCTGCCCGCGTTGGTCGCGGCGCTCGTGGGCGACATGACGACGCGCGCGCTGGGCATTGGGCACTCGGCCTATCCCGTGGTCGCACACCTCGATCTCACGCCGCTCTTGCTTGGCAAGTGGGCGCTTTTTGCCGCAGCCATCGCACTCACATCGACGGCCTTCATCGAGCTCACGCACTTTCTCAAGCGCGAGGGTGAGAGGCGCGTGAAGCGCTTGCCGGTGCGTATGTTCATCGGAGGCGTTCTCGTGGTTGTGCTCTGGCAGCTGCTCGGCACGAGTGACTATCTCGGCCTTGGCGTGCCGATGATTCTTCGCGCCTTCGAAGACCCGAACTATCCGGTCTACGCCTTTGCGCTGAAGCTTCTCTTCACGGCGATCACGCTCGGTGCGGGCTTTCTTGGCGGTGAAGTCACGCCGCTCTTCTTCATCGGTGCGGCGCTCGGCTCGGTGCTCGCGCAGATGCTCGGCATCCCGATCGGGATGGGCGCTGCGGTCGGTATGGCAGCGGTGTTTGCAGCCTCCTCGAATACACCGCTCGCGCTCTCGATCATGGCGGTCGAGCTCGTCGGCGGCTCAGCGCTTCCGCATG
The DNA here is from genome assembly GCA_044373065.1 of Sandaracinaceae bacterium. Taxonomy (GTDB): domain Bacteria; phylum Myxococcota_A; class Polyangia; order Polyangiales; family Sandaracinaceae; genus JAFLCL01. The sequence continues at coordinate 6,325 of JBILQT010000341.1, read as the reverse complement.
TCGTCATCGTGAGCGTGCTCGCGTTTGTCTTCTCTGGGCATCGCAGCATCTACGCGGCGCAGCGCCTCTGGCGCGGTAAGGGCGGCGCGGACGTGGCGAAGCCCACGGCGCTTCGAGATTTCGATGCTCCACGGAAGGACGATGCGTGAGAGCCTCGCCCGATGGGTCTCCTTGGCGCTTTCAAAGCTTGGTTCAGTCCGCCTCCGCCCGAGCTCGTCGACACGCCGATTCAGCGGCTTGCCAATGCGTTCTTGCTCAACGCGCTGAAGGGCCCGGACGGCTTCGTGCTCATCGCGAACGAAACGCAGATGTTCATGTCGTTCTTTCGCGAGGGCGTGTTCACTGAGTCGATGAGCCCGCCCCCCAAGGTTGCGCTCGCAACACAGACGCGCCTGTTGGAGATGATCGGCTTCGATGGGCGTCGACCGCAGCACGAACGCCTCTTGCTCCGTCTCGGCGAAGGGAGAGTGGAACCTTTCGTCGCGTGGATTCGCACGACGAAGGTGGGCGATCGCTTAACGATGGCGCACTACAAGAACGAGGCAGGGGAGCGCATCCTCGATCAGCGGCCCTTCTTCGAAGCGTTGGAGCGAGGCCGACATGCGTATGTGGCGAAGGACTTCGAGGGCGCACTTCGCGCGATCGAGACCGCGCTTACGCTGACGGATACGGACCGCTACCTGATGAGCCTGGCGCTCAGTGCGAAGCTCTCGACACTCGCTGCGCTGGGCGCGGTGCCGTTGAGCGAGGAGGCGTTCGTGCTGCGTTACGCTGAGGCGGCGTTGGGTGCTCACCACCCGATCACGCTTCTGGTGAAGGCAGACCTCGCGAGCGAGCGCTTGAAACTCGGTGAGCGCGATGAAGCGCGTCGGCTCTGGCTCTCCGTGCGCGACCCTCTCCGCGTCATCTTCGGCGAAGACGACCCGATGGGTGCAGAGCTTGATGCGTTGACTTGAGTGCGCTTCAGCGCGTCCAGACGTCGAGCACCCGCGGCATCGCAGGCATGCCTCGCGTCTGCACATCGGGCGTGGCGAGCAGCTCGATGCGCTCAAGCGCTCCGTCCCATGCGGGCAGGTTGATTGCGACGTGCTGGAGCGCTGCGTCCGCCGTCGCATCCGTCACCTCCGCAGCGTCGTCCGCACGCACCATGTACACGTGCTCTGTGCCCCCCTGGACCACGCGAATGGAGTAATCGCAACCTCCTTCGGGGCAGTAGCCAGTGAGTGCGGCAGCCGCGCGGACGTCGTCTGCATCGCGGGGATCGAAGCGGTGAAGGAGACCGCTCTCGTAGGGTCCGACTGGGTCGTAGACCAAGTTCGCATCGGCGGCGGACGACACCGCCATCAGCACACTGAAGACGCTTTGCGCTTCGGGCGCGAGCGGGAGATTGAGGCCCGCGCTTCCACCTACACGCCGCGTGTACGACTTCGCCTCATCGTCCCAGGTGGCCCATGCGCTGAGGTCTGCGTTCCACACGCGCACGACCGACTCGAACCATTCCTGCGCGACGCGCGTGTCCCAATCCGAATAGGTTCCGATGAGCTCCTCGAACTCCGTCGGGCGGTCATCGCGCGAGCCAGAGGTCGAGATGACGCGCCGGTAGCGAGCCGCACCATCGGCAACAAGGTAGGGCGCCACGAACGCGCCCTGGGGACCATCGCCGAAGGCAGGCGCTCGCCAACGCCAGACGGGGCCGCAGTGCGTGCCATTGGCTGAGTCGCCGACGCCGAACATCGCGCCCTTGTAGGGGTAGTTCGCGCCAGATCCCTCGTGCCAATGCCAGAGGTCGAAGGTGTGGCTGATCTCATGCGCGAAGAGATTGCGGCCGTTGAGCACGTTGGCGCTCGTCGAGCTCGACAACATATTCGAGCCGCCGCGGCCCTTGAAGTTGCCCATGGAGCCGTCGTTGAAGTTGCCATGCATCGCCACGATGTAGGCCTGCCCGCCCGCGGCCAGCAGCGCGCCCAGGAGCATCTGACTGTGATCGACGCTGCGCTCATTGCGCGCGGCCCAGGGGACGCCTGTCGCGGCCTGTGCCTGCGCGGCCCAGTCCTCGAAGGACGTCGCCGCGATCCACGGTGTGCGACGGCGAACACCCTCGACGTCCTGCTCCTGCGGCGCAAACGCGGCACGGCCGATGGGCGTATCGACGCGCTGCACCCGATACTCACGCACGGGCAACTTCCGGCCGAGTTCGTCAATGACGGCTGTTGCGAGAATCCGGTCGCCGCGCGTCTCGAAATAGTCGAAATCGAACATCGTTGTGCGCAGCACGGTCGGCGCGCCGACCTCGATCGCGTGGGTCTCGCTGCCCATGCGCGCGCCAGCCACGTGGTCGATCACGAGCTGCATCCCGGGGACGATGTGCTCTCCGGGGATGATCACGGTGTAGGAGGTTCCGAGTTCGTGGCGCAGCTCGCCGGCCCCGCCGCGAAACTCCACAGGCTGTGCAGAGGGAGCCGCGAGGGGAGCGCTCCAGAGCTCACGGCCCGCGGCGTCGCGGACCCGCGCGCGGAGCTCAAGACCCGTGCTTGGGAATGTCGACGAGGGCACGTCCACCTTGAGGAGCGCCTCCCTGCCGCCGACGAGCTTGAGCATGGGCGCATCCTCGCGACCGAGTTGTCGATGGAGCGCCTCCTCCGCGAAGGCGAGCTCACGCTGGCCCCCAACGAGCTGCACATGTGTCTGCGCGAGCCAGACACGTCCGAGCTCTCCCACGCCATCTCGGCCAACGTCTCCGCGCACTCCGCCATCATCGCCACCGCTCATCCCGTCACACGAACAGCCACTCATGTTGAGTGCAAGGGCGATTGCGAGCGTGACCTTGGTGGAGCGTGAGAGGGACATCCTTTGGGAATACAGGGGTGCTTTTCGAAGCACAACGGTCGGCTCCGACCACCATCACTCTTCACGGAGTCTGCGCCACACCGGGCTGTGCACTGGCAACGCGCTCGTCGGGCTCCGGCATGGCGGGCAGCTGCACCGCGCGCACGGTTGTGTGACCCGCGAGCATCGCCTTGCCGATGCGGTGCATCCCATCGAGCACGCAGCCCTTCAACGGGCCGCCTTGGGGCGCGAGGATGATCGGATGGCTGAGGTCGGCCTCGTGGATGCGACGGCAGTGATCGAACACGGCGCGGCACGTCGGCCGCTTGCCCCAAGCGTCGTTGAACCAGGCGACTTCATCGAGCCCTGGGATGCTCTCGATCGGAAGCGCGAACTCGGGAAGCGATGCGGCGACCGACCAAAGCGTCTCGACGTACCAGATGGACTCTCCGTCGGAGAAGAAGCGTCGCGCGGGAGGCGTAGGCATCTCTTCAATGACCGCAGCGCTCGCAGGCTTCGCCGGTCATGTAGCCGAGCGCGCAGAGCTGACAGGTCGACTCATCGTCGAGCTGAATCGACTCGCCCTGCACGGCGTCCTGCGTGGCTGCCGTCGCTGCGCTCTGGAGGGACTGTGTGGCGCGCTCAAGGAGCGGCGCATTGTTCGCGAGGTTGTCGAGCTCACCTGGGTCGACGTCGACGCGGAAGAGCTCCGTCGTCGGCAGACGACGCGGGTTGCCCGCATTCGCCGTGATGAGCTTGATCTCCTCGGTGCCCTGACGCTCGCGCACCGCCTGAAGGATGTTTCCCTCGTGGCTCTCCTCGGCAAAGAGGCGATTGCTGCCCTCAAAGAGGCGCCCGCCTTGAATGCCCTCTGGCACCGTGAGCCCAGACTCGCGCAGGAGGGTCGGCATGATGTCGATCGACTGCACCCAGTGGTTGACCACTTCGCCGCCGCGGTTGCCGCGCGGGAGCTTCACAAAGAGCGGCACGTGCACCTGCTCGTCGTAGAGCGTCGTGCCGTGGAAGAAGCCGCCGTGCTCGCAGAACTCTTCGCCGTGATCGGCTGTGATGACGATGGTGAGATCATCGTAGAGGCCGCGACGACGAAGCTCCGCGACGAGCGCACCGAAGTGCTCATCCCAATACGTGATCTCTCCGTCGTAGAGCTCGGTGAGGTGCTCGGCCTCATCGGGCGAGGGCGAGGGATGCGCTGCGCGTGAGTACGCTTCGCCGTTGTAGGGGTGCGCATAGTACGGGTCGTGCGGGTCCATGTAGCCAGCGAACATCATCCACGGCTGGCCTTGGGGCGCGCGTTCGAGCGCTGCGAGAATCTCCGCATTCACTGCGGGGGCAGGCTGATAGGTCGTGCCGGGCTGCACGCCGAAGGTGCGATCGCGGATGCCCTCGATGCGCTGACGAAGGAACTGCACGAGCAAGAGCTTCGCGGCCGAGTCATCTGCGCCAAGCACGAACGAGGGCGCGAGGTAGTTGTACTCATCGAAGCCCTGATCGAAGTTGAAGTAGGGCCCAACGTTGTAGTTCGTGACGACGCCCGAGGTGAAGTAGCCCTGCTCGCGGTAGGCCTCAGCGAGCGTTGTGAGCGAGCTCGGAAGCGCATCGGTCTTGGCCATCACGTTGTGGCTCGAGGGGTAACGACCGGTGAGGATCGAAGCGAAGCTCGGACGCGTCCAGCTGGCATTCGCGAAGGCCTGGTCGAAGCGAATCGCGTCGCGCGCGAAGGCATCGAGGTTGGGCGTGCGACCCGTCGTGTAGCCGTAGGGCGGAAGGTGATCGGCGCGCATCGTGTCGACGACGATGACGAGCACGTTGCCCGCGCCTTGCGGTGCATGTGCCGTGACCTCGGGCAGCGCTGGACGCTCGGGGGCACCGAGGGCGAGCGTCGTCGGAACGAGCACCGCGATGATGGCGCCCACGAGGGCGGGCGTTCCCCATGCGCGCGTGAGCCATTGGCCGGCCTTCGCTCTGGTGAGTGCGCGGAGTGCGAAGTTGAGAACGAAGAAGAGAGCGATCGCTACGAGCGCACAAGTGGCGAAGAGGGAGAGAGTCTCGAGCCTTCCGAGTTCCTCGTGAAACACGTCGCGCCGGATGCGGAACGCGCCGATTCCCCAGGCTGCACCCGAGAAAAGCAGCGCAGCCGTCAACGCGAATGCAACGGCACCCTCGCCGGCTTCGAACTTCAACGCGCGCTTCACCCATGTTGCTGCAGCGCCGAGGGTCACTCCGGCTAGCCCGAAGAAGATGGTGTAGGCGATTGCTCCATAGGCGAGCACCCACGCATCGGTTCGACCGCCAGCGATGACCAGCGAACCTTCGATGAGACCCAACACCAAGCCAGCGAGCATTCCGCCGCTGAGACCGAGCGAGGTACCGCGCGCAACGTTGGGCTGGTGAGCAACTGGCACATCGGGCATCAACGCGTGAATCGCGTTCTCGTGGTCCGCGTTGTCGACAGGGATGTTCGGCTTGTAGCCCGAGCGACGTGCCAAGAAGATCGGCGCGCCCATCAAGGACACGCTCATCTCGAGGGCAAAGCCGAGCGAGGCGATGAGCACGGCCGAGGTGAGTGGAACACCGAGTGAGGTGTAGAGCGCGACCGCCGTCATCTCGCGAAGGCCGATGCCGTTGATCGAGGCGGGCACCATCGTCGCGAGGATCTGAAGGGCGCTGCCGAAGAAGACGGTGCCGATGCCGATCTCGGTCACGCCCAATGCGCGTGCTGTGCAGACGTAGATGAGGAAGTGCGTCGTGTGCACGACGACGGCGCAGAGCGTCGCGATCACAAGGGCGCGTGCGTTGCCGCGGTAGCTCTGGAGCGCGTCGATCAGGGTCTGCACGCGCAGGCGCACCTTGGCGGGAAGCAGCGCTGCGACGCGGCTGAAGACGACGGGCTTCACGATGAGCGTGAGGCCGAAAACGATCAGTGTTCCGAAGGCAGCGTTCACCAGGAGCACGCCGCTTGTGCCGATGATCGATGCGCCAAAGATCGAGCCGAGCATCACGACGCTGCCGAAGGCGAGCCAGCCGACGATGGTCTCGACGCCGATGGTGGCCGTCGCGCGGGCCCACTTTCCGGTGTGCGTGCCGATGTCGTAGATGCGCCAACCGCCAAAGCCGGTGAAGCCGCCGGGGCTGAGTGCGCCGATGAAGCGCGCGATGAGGAGCGAGCCCAAGGCGAAGCGCACGGGCGCATGAATGCCTTGTCCGCGAAGGAGCGTGCGCCAGCGTGTGACGTTCGCTGCGACACCGACGAGATGCACGCCAAGTCCGAGCGCGATCCACTGCCACTGCAGCGCGGCGATGGTGTCGCCAAAGCTCGTCACGCCCTGCTGCGAGAGGATGCTGCGCGCGATGCCGTAGACGAGCAGTGCGGAGAGCACCGCCTTCACGGCGAACAGGATCCACTGGCGACGATTCGGTCCGCTTGGCTTCGCGGGTGCGCGCTCAGCGCGCTCGCCCTCGGCCATCATCACCGACGGCG
>JBILQT010000340.1:0-6999 GCA_044373065.1 Sandaracinaceae bacterium | reverse complement strand
GCCCAATACCGCAAAGACGACGTCGGAACCCCAGCCTTCTCCGAATACTCGACCGCAGTAAGCCCACTCTGCCGCCAACCCAACACATGCCGCACACGCTCTTCTTGATTCGTCGTCATGGGCGAAGCGTGATGGATGCGGAGAGGGCGCGAGCGACGGTGGTCGCGCAGCGGATACACTGCCGGTGGGTCCCGCGTAGAGGAGGCGTACACGCACGGTCTCAGCAGGCTTGCTACCTTCGTTCGCGCACGCAGCAAGCCGCAGTGAGAGCACGCTTTGAGCAGCAGGCCAGTGTCAGGAGCAGCAACCCGGTGTCAGAGCAGGCCAGCAGAGAGCGGGCCAGTGTCAGAGCAGGCCGGCAGAGCAGGCCGGCAGAGCAGGCCAGCCAGAGCAGGCCGGTGTCAGAGCACGCTTTTGAAAGTGGTATGACCACTCGGTCGTCCCATCAGAGCAGGCCGGTGTCAGAGCACGCTTTTGAAAGGGAGAGCAGGCCGGTGTCAGAGCACGCTTTTGAAAGCAGAGCAGGCCGGTGTCAGCAGAGCAGGCCGGTGTCAGAGCACGCTTTTGAAAGTGGTATGACCATTTGGTCGTCCCATCAAAAACACCTCCCAGGAGTGCCTCGCCAAGCTCCACGAACGCTCCGAACTCGCACAAACAAGCCCACCCCAACGCTCCTGAGGCACACAAAACCAACGGAAGATGCCTGTCGCGGAACGAAAGCCAACGCGCAGACACACAACTCCCGCCGCGCCCCGCGACCGCACATCCAAGCGATCCAAAACAGCCGCTAACCAGCCGCCGCAGCCAGACCCGCCCAAGGCGGAAACGTCCCCTCCGGAAATTCCCCGAGCACGCCCGTCTCGCGAAAGCGCGCCGATGCCTCGACGTAGAATGCGACCATATTGCGATATGCATCGCGCAGCGCCCACACAGCCTCGCGTGCACCAAACGCCCAAGGTTGCTGCGTGCGCGGACGCGCTCCTCTCGGACGCGTTCGCGGGTCTGCATTGATCAAGCTCGCAACGGACGGCACACGGGTGCGCGACTTCTGCCGCTCCAACGCCACCTCTCGCTCGGTCGCATCCATGCTCGACCTCAACGCGCGACGCGCCGCACGACGCTCAAGTGCCGAAAGCCCCTCCCACTGCGGCATCGTCTCCAAAGGCACACGCACCGTCTCGGTGAACTCCGCAATGCTCTTCGGCTTGCCCGCCTCACGCCACGCATGCTCGTCGAAGTACGCGACCTCCATCGCATCACGCCCTTCGACGACAGCCGAGTACGACGAAAGCCCCGGCCACTCTTGCGCCCGCTCCACGCAATGCGCGCGCACCGGGTTTGCGTGAACGTAGTGAACGAGCTGCATGAAGCTCGCATCATCGAGCACGGGCTGATGCTTGAAGCGCTCCTTCGACATCGCGCCTTGCCTACGCAGAATTGGATTCAACGCGAGTGCGACCTGGCTCTTGAAGAACTGCATGGCAGCAGAGAGTTCGGTCGACTCAGCACGCACGATGAGGTGGAAGTGATTCGCCATCACGACCGCGGCGTAGAGACCAATGTCGTACTTCTCCAACGTCGCGGCGAGCACGCTTGCGATGACGAACGTGGTGCGTTTCGAAGGTCGCCAGAGGAACTGATCGTCCACGCACTTTGAGGTCACGTGGTAGACGCTCACATCGGGCGGGTAGTAGCGGAGCCTGCGCATGCACGCGCAGCTGGAAATCTTGCGCCGATGACTTCGCCGCGTTTTGAAGGGAATGCGTCGATGCCATGGCGGGGCCCGCCATCACCAGAACTGGCACGGACGATGTTGGCAACATGTGCGGCGCAGACATGACCCTGCACGCAGTTCGTCGTTACGATGCCCGCATGACCACGACCCAGACAGCACCGCGCGGTCGCGCTGATATGAAGACGATCGCGCGTGAGCTCGACTTCACCGACCTCCGCGTCGAAGGAAAGCTCCCCGACGCATTGCGCGGAACCCTCGTGCGCACAGGCCCAGGGCTCTACGAGCTCTTCGGGAAAAAAGTCGGACACTCCTTCGAGGCCGATGGAGTCCTGAGCGCACTTCGCTTCCGTGGCGATGGCCTCGCAGAAGGCGCGCTCAAGCTCATCGAGAGCGAGGGCCTCAAGGCTGAGCGGCGCGCGGGGAAGCCGCTCTTTGGTACGCGCACGGCCTATCCGAGAAGGCTCTGGAATAGCCTCCGACGCGTTCGCAAGAACACGGGCAACACGGCCTTGATGACGCACGGTCAGAAGCTCTTTGCGATGGTCGAATCGGCGATGCCTACGGAGATTGACCCCAAGACCCTGCGCACGATTGGCGCAACGAATCTTGGCGTCATCGAGCAATCGTTCTCGGCGCATCCGCACCGCGTGCACGCGCGCAACGCCACGATCGGCTTTGGCCTGGAGTACGGCAAAGACACCTTTGTGCATCTCTACTCGTTGGAAGATGCGGGCTCGGTTCGTCGCCTCGGGAAGGTGGCGCTCACGCGCCCCGTGATGCTGCACGACTTCATCTGCACGCCCACGCATGCGCTCTTTCTGATCTCGCCCGTGCGCCTTCACATCTTCAAGTCGCTCTTTGGTTTGGCAAACTTTCAGAGCCTCTTTACGTGGGAGCCAGGCGACGGCACGGAAGTCCTCGTCATCCCGCTGGACGACACGAGCAAGTTCACACGCTTCACTGTCGACCCCTTCCTTCAATGGCACTTCGCACATGCCAAAAACGAGGGGGACGACCTCATCGTTCACTTCGTGAAGCACGAGGATTTCTCGAGCTACGACGGCCTTCGCGCGAGCGGCGATGCGCGCGGTGGAAGGCTCGTGCGCGGTCGTGTCGAGACACAGACCAAGCGCCTAACGATGGATGAGGTCTGGGATGTCCCGTCCGAATTTCCGCGCATCGATCCGCGCTTCGAGGGCACGGCCTCGGGAGATTTCTCCACCGTCTTCTTGATGCAGGACAACCCCGGCGCGCGCAGCGTCTCGATGGTGAACGTGAAGACGGGCAAGGCGCGTACGCATGCGCTCGAGAGCCACGAAGCGGGCTCCGAGGTCGTCTTTGTTCCGCGCTCCAAAGAGGCTGCAGAGGGCGATGGCTGGGCGCTTGTGCTCGTCTACGACAGGCAGACGGATCAGAGCCACCTGCGCATCATCGACACGGCACGCTTCGAGGAGAGCGTCGCGCGTTGCTACTTCCCCGAGTGGGTGCCGATGACCTTTCACGGGCTCTGGATGCCCGATGCGTGACCCCTAAATCTGCGTCGATGCATAGACTTTCAGCGCACCAAACGCTGCGATGAGGCCGCCGATGGAGGCGAGCACCATGAGTGGCGTGAAGAGCGAGGGCGCGCTCACGGCAGTGGCCCCTGCGCTCACCAGGGCGAGCAGGCCGCCACGCGTGAGGAGCTTGATGCCCGAGGCGCGTGCGGTGTGCTTGCGCTGATCGCGTTTGAGCTGCGCGTTGAACTGCGCCATCGCGCGCTCGGGGTCGAGAGGCTCTTGGTTTGTCGGGTTCATGGGATCGGGAAGGTGCTGCTGGGGATGGCGTGCTGCGGGTCTTCGAGATCGAAGAGCTGCATCGTCATCGCCTCAAGATCGAGGATCGCAAAGCCTGGACTGTCATCGCGCTTGAGGGTGCCAGCGTTGAGGATGGTGATGCCGTCGAGCGCGCGCACCATCACCTCGTGTGTGTGTCCCGCAGCCATGAAGCGATAGCGACCGCTCTCGACCATCGCCTGCCACGCAGTGATCGCACGCACCTCGCTGTCGGTGTGATGCGGCTTCACCACGCTGAAGTCGTCGTGACCGACGGCATGACAGAGAAGGAGCGCGCCTTGGACGGTCGCAACCTCGATGCAGGGAAGCCAGAAACGCATCGCCTCCGCGGCCTCGGGATGCTCGTCTTGAAACTGCACGAGGCGCAGGGTGCGCAGCTCATCCGCAAGAAACCAACGCTCGTGATTGCCTCGCACCACAAGCACTTTCGCGAGTGCGAGCAGGCGCATCGTTTGATCAAGATCCCCGTAGCCATCGGCCACATCGCCGACGCAGAGGATGTGCTCGACATTGGCCTGCCTCGCGTAGGCGAGCGCGGTTTGAAGGCGCTCGTCCTCGGCATGCACGTCGCCTATCAAAGCGAAGCGTCGCAGGGGCTGCGCAGGTGAACCGGGCCCCGTGATGACGCGCGGTGGGTCGTTGTAGTTCATGCGCTCTCGCTCTCCTCGCCTGTGCTGTCCGTCTCCGTGAGGGCCGCGAAGGTGAGTGCCCTCGCGCGTCTTGCACGCTTGCCTCCGAGTTCAACACCGATCGCATGAAGGCCGCGCTCATTGGCGACCGCGAGGACAGTTCCGTGGCCGCAGAAAGGATCCACGGCGGTTCGCGTGGGCGTCATGCGCAACACGGCATCGCAGGCGGCTTCGCAGGCATGAAGGCCCATGCCGCGTGTCCACGTCTTGGCGCCGGCGCTTGCGATCACATCGGGGCCGGGCTTGCTCATGTCGATCACGGCCTTCTTCGAGAACGCGATCAAATGCGAGTAGCCCGCGCGCCCATGTGTGACGGTGCCTGCGGGAACACGCAGCACGATCTTGTGAAAGACGATGCGGAGCCCTGCGCTTGTGGCGGCGCGTATGACGAGTGCGCCCTTGTCGATCCACACGCCCTCAGGCTTCACGTCGGATTGAAAGAAGATGCAGAGCGCATCGTCATCGACAGCCCTCGCACAACGCAGCGCTGCGTCTTCAAAGAAGCGCACCCAGCCCTCCTCGCCGAGCGCGGGGAGCTCGGAAATGTCGGGGAGCGAGGTGATGATCGAGGCGCCCTTCATCGTGCCATCGGCCGTCGCTGCATCGAGCCAGGCGAGGCCATCGCCGCAATGAACAACGCGTGTCGGCGTGCTCGCCTCGCTCATCGGAAGGCTCCGCTCTCGCTCATCGCGCGCGAGGCTTGTACAAGCCACTGGCCCAGCTGAAGCACGCGCTCAGGAGAGACCTCGGGCGTCGTTCCTGTGAGCAAGACGGTCGCCTTTCCGATGCCGTGATGGAGCTCGATCTGCACGTCCTCATCGAGCGTTTCCACCAGCGCACGGAGCGGCCCTGAGAGGCTCTGGGCCTCGCGCCCAACGCCGACATCGAGCGTACCTTCCGCAAGACCTGCGACCCGAACCTCCAGCGTGCGCGCCATGCCGCTTGCGCCAAACACAACGCGCGATGCGATGGCTTGCCCCGAGGGCAGCGTGCCGTGAAAGCCCGCGGCGCCCGGCATGAACACGCCGTTGAGCACCTCGGCCATATGCAGTGCGCGCGGGAGATCGATAGAGAGCTGCGGTGAGGTTGGCACCTGCGACATCGCGAGCGGCAGCATCGCAAGCAGTCGATCGAGCTGGCTCACAAAGAGCTGAAGAGAGGACGCACTCACCTGCGTGTCGATCCGCTCGAAGGTCAGCGAGTCATCGTCCGCGTGCACGAGATCGAGCTGATTCTGCTGGGCGAATTGCACGATTGGCGCGAGGAACGCGCGCACCTGCTCGGCCTCGCGTCCTTCCACCCAATGCGTCGCATCCCAGGCGCGCTCTCCGACCTGGATGTCGCCCTGCATCATCCGCTGCACAAGGCTGCTCTGACTCACGCGAAGACCAAGCTCGAGGTTCGGGAAGCTGACCTCGGCCGTGAGCACCATGTGCGTGCGTCGTTGCCACATCGCATGCGCCGAGAAGCTCTCGCCGCGCAATGCGACCTCGCGTGAGAGGCCCTCTTCGGAGGCATTCCAATGCAGTGTTGCAGCAACCTCGCGCACGACCGCGAGAAGACGTGCGTCGCCCACAGGCGGTGCAGCCTCGACCGTGCCTTGCGCAGACGGCGAGGCGAGGATCGTGATGTTGGTCTTGAGCTCATCGCTGCGTGAGTCCCAGAGGATGCCGGCCTGCACACGCTGCACGCAGAGCTCCCAACGCATGTTCACCGCGGGAGATTGGAAGGCGACGACCAGATCCTCGGGCAGGCGAAACTCAAACGCGTTGCCTTCTGAGGCATGGGGATCGATCGCGACGGGAATGCCAAATGCCCGCCCCATACGCTCGCTGAGGGAGCCTCCGTATGTGATGAGGCCAACAACCTCGCGAAAGACGATCTGCACCTCGCTCGGTGCGTTCGGCAGGGGCCACGCAATGCGACCTCGCACGACATCACCACGCCCCAAGGCATCGCGCTCCAGTGAGAGCTCCACGCCATCGGTGCGACGCAATACGAGCGGTCTTGGACGCGTCTCGATGCCGCGCCCGTCCACACGAAGCGGCCAATTCCAGTGCGGATCAAATGCCCAAGGGATGCTCGCTGTCGCACGGATCGCGTAGCTCACATAGGCGCTCGCATGCGTGAAGCTCGGCGGAAGATTCGACGGAAGAGGGAAGCGGACGTTGTACGCGCTCTCGCCTGAAAGGGTCGTGTTGAGCGGCAGTCGCGTCGCCTTGCGGAGCACAGCCTCTCGCCTTGAACGACGGCTCTTGCCCGAGCCCGTATGCCATCCCGCATCTCCTTCGAAGGTGATGTCCACCCACTCCACTTGAACAGGCTGATTTGCCCGCAGCTCAAGCACCGCGTGCACGTCTTGGCCTGGGATGAGCGGCTGCGAGAGGCGAAGGGTGGCTTCGAGTTTCGGCATGCGGGCCAGCGTAGTGCGCGCGAGGGCTCAGCGAAATGCGCTCGTGTTGGAGGCCAAATGCGATGCGCGCAGGAGCAAGCCGATGAGGGTATCGATGAGGGCTGGGTTGATGTGCAGGGGCGCGTTGGCTGCACGCAAGACGGCGAGGCCGACCCCCGCCTCGACCTCCAGCGAGACCTGCGGATCGAGCTCGCGAACAAGCCCGCGCAAGCTCTCGGGGCCACGCATCAACATGCGATGCGAGGCGATCGTGAGTTCACCCTCCAGGCCCTCCAAGCGGACCTCGAGGAGCAGAGGATTGCTGCGCTCGATGGCCGCGATCACGCG
>JBILQT010000339.1:0-7003 GCA_044373065.1 Sandaracinaceae bacterium | reverse complement strand
CCTGGAAGCGCGCCCGGGGCACCTTGTCGCCCACTCAGCGCTGTGAGACGGCGATCCGTGACGAGGACATGCGGTCGTTCTACGCGTCACTTGCCAAGTAGTTCATGCGCCCTCCTCCCCCGAAGGTCGCTTCGCCCCGGGTGCCCGTCTCAGGAGCGCCACCGTCGATTCAGACTCCGCCAAGCCCGGCGATTCCGGCTCGTGCTCTCTGGCGCTTCTCGTTTCGATTCTGGCGTGAGCACCAAGACTTTGGTCTCGACGTCCACAAGGTCGACTCCCGATGGTTTGCATCATTGTTAGCGAAGCTCCGGGACCTGTCTGGCATGGTCGTGGATGATTTTCTCACCGACATCCAGCGACGCGATGCTTGGCGCTGGCACAAGCTGAAATGGGACCAAACAGGGATGAGGCTCCGACGGGAGCACCTTGATTGGATCCCATCGGACTATCGGAACAACGATGTGGATTTCCCCCTCTTTCAGTTTCAGATATCCCAAGCTCTCGGGCGGGTTGTGGGCTTTCAAGACGAGACCGGCGTCTTCAACATCGTCCTCTTGGACCCAATGCACAACGCTCAGCCGAGCGACTATTCCAACTACAAGATTCGACCCACGAAAGCCTTGGAGTGCCACTACACGGCATTGCTCGCGAGGGTCGAGGCGCTGCACGAGACGATAAGGAGGGCTCACGATCTCGGGGAGGCGGTGCGTCTTGCGTCACAGAATGAACTTCAGAACGCGACCTATCACGCAACTACGGCCGTCATATTGACCATCGAAGATGCAACGCGAGTTGAGATCGAAGCGCTCCTCGATCTGCGCCGCGAGTTTTCGTGGGATGAGATCGTCATGGCCGGAGTCGAGCAACTCCAGCGGTGACCGCCGCGGCGGCACTCACTTCGGCAGCGCCGACTCCCAGTCAACACCGCGCATCAATTTCATGAACGTCTCCAGATGCGCGAGCGGGATGTTGCGCACGGATAGTTGACCGTCACGCACGATGAAGCGGCTCTCTTCGAAGCCGCGCACCTTCTTGAACGCGCGCTCGAAGGGGAGGGCAAGCGGCGAGGGCTTAGGACCTGCGGCGCGGTCGTTGGCGAGCGCGTCGATCTCCTTCACGGTCGCGTCCTCGATGCCGACGGAGACTTTCTTTCCATCGCGCACGAGCGCAAAGCGCAGCGACTCGAGCTTGAGCTTCAGGGCGCCTTGCTCGGGCAGGGGACTGACCTTCTTGTCGATGTAGCGAAGCACCGAGAAGAGCTTGCTGACGCCGTAGCGGAGCTCGTCATCTGGCGAGCAGAAGCGAGCGACGAGCGCGTTGCGCCTGCATGCATCAGCGCCTTGCTTCGTGTGTGCGAGACACCATCCCTCGGCCATGTGCTCTTCGGGGTTGGAGCTCAAAAGATAGAGCTTCCCCGAGAGCACTTCATCGACGGCCTCCCAATACGCATCCCAGCTTCGCGACTCGTGCACGCCGTGGGTCTGCATCGCAGCGAGTAGCGCGTCGTAGCGTGCTTGCGCTGTGTCGACGTTGACCTTGGGCGGGGTCTTTGTGGACACCTTCTTCCTCGCGACTTTCTTCGCTGGAGCCGCTGCCTTGGCGACGACTTTCTTCGCCGTGCTCTTCTTCGCGGGAGCCACTTTCTTCGCTGCCATCGTCACGCCTCCGGGTTGGTGTGCCGAGGGTAACGAAGGAGGCTCGGTCTGCTCAAGCGACGATGTCGTCGGACGAACCGACGATGTCGTCGGACGTGGCGACGATGTCGTCGGATGAGGCGACGATGTCGCGCTGCGCTGTCTCTCTCGCACCAATGCGCGCGCGCGATCGCGGGCTCCTGTGAGAGCATCGAAGACATGCCGCATCGCGATGAACTCCAGGCCGCGCAAGAACGGGTACGGGCGCTGGAAGACAAGGTCCGCACGCTTGAGGAGACGGCGGAGTCGAAGGCTGCAGAGTCGAAGGACGCTCCAAAGTCGAAGTCGAAGGGCAAATCGAAGGGTGCGGCGCAGCCCGCTCCAGACAGCCCTTCGATGACCTCATGGCAGAGGCGGGCGAGCGAGGATCTGGCCATCGGTGCGCCGGGTTGGAGCGCGGCCTTCGTTGTTGTCGTTGGCCTCGTTGTCTTCCTCGCGATGATGTTTGCGAACACGATGCTCACCGTCTACGTCGACGCGGGCCGCGGGGTCGGCCACTCGGTGCTCGACCAACCGCTCTTTGTGCTGACCATCCTTGGCGCCAACTTTGGCCTCGCCGCGACAGCGCCCCGCATCCTCTGGCCCTCGGTAGCCCTCATCCGTTTCCGCGAGCAAGACGGCATGTTCACGTACTACCTGCGTCGCCGGCGTCCGACGTGGGTCCTGCTCTCGCTCGGCCTGCTCGCGCTGAATGCGCTCGCGTACCTTGTTGTGACTTCGGTGGGCTAGCGCCGCGGTGGAAGCGCTCATGGGTTGACGTGTGGCGCGGGCGATGTGCTTGATCGGACTGGAGGCATGACATGGTCGACGCAGTGGTTTTCGATACGCACTATCCGAGCGCGCGCGCAATCGCCGATGTGCTTGAGTCCCAAGGAGTCGAGGTGCTTCGCGTGGCCTCGGTGGCCAGTCCCGGGGCGTTCCTCCTGGAGTCCGATCGACCGGCATCGACGGATGCCTTGCTCGCAGAAGTTGGCGACGCGCTGGGGTTGCTCGTCCTTGATCAGGCCGGGCTCTTTCAGCAAGCGGTGCCATCGGGCACGGACGATGGCCTCTTCGATGTGGATGTCGCGCTCGCGGTGCGTGACGTCACGCGCGTGGTCGGGCCGCAGCTCGCGCTTGCCCGGGCGCTCTTGCCGCTCCTTGAGAACGACACGCGCCCTTTGGTTGTGACCCATTTGGATCGGATCGACCACGGACGGAGGCCAAGCGCAGGGCAAAGCCTGGCAGCGACGGCGGCCGCACGCATCGGGGCGCTTGGCGCCTCGCACCACGGGCACAACGTTCCCTGGCTGACGCTTGGGACTGCCGTTGCCAAGGAGGTCGACATGACCTGGATTTTCCCAGAGCACCGAGCCCAAGCCGCGGTGGAGAATCACCCCACGTATGACCTCGCCGCGCATGTGATCGCTGCGCTTTCGAAGCTGCGCCCCAAAGCCCTTCAACCCTGGCTCGACCGACCTCACGACACACTGGAGGTCGCGCAAGGGCTCGGCCTGATCAACGCGGAGGCGGTGCCGAAGACCGGGGCGCCCGACGAGACATCGCTCGAGGTTACCCGCGCCTATCGCCGTCAGTTTACGGGTGACTGAGCGAGGACGGCATGTCGCGTGGGCGAAAGCACCCCGCCGCTCACCTCATGGCCCCGAGGCGCCCGGCGCAAGCGCGTCGCGCTCTTCCTCGTAGCGCTCGCGCGAGACGCGCGTGAGCACCTGACGAATCACCAACGCCGCGTTGCCATCCGCGCCCGTGACGCGCGACTCCGCGGAGAGGTCGGTGGCCGTGAGGGTCTCGTCGATGACGATCACGCTGCCGTCGGCGCGACGCGTCTGGATGTGCCAGGCCGTCCAGTTCCAGGGCTCGCCCGTAAAGTCTCCTTCGCCCTCAAGCGCCTCGCCCTCCACCGGCTGCACGACGAAGTGCGCATCGGTGGCGTCGACGTTGAAGCGCATCGAGCGCGCCTCGACGCTGCCCGCCGTGTCGCGGATGACGACCTCCTCGGTGACGGTGTGCTCCTCGGGGCGCAGTGTGCGGCGCAGGGCCACGGAGCCTCCGGCTTGCTCACTGCCATCGGGGAGGCGGAACACCTGGGTGCCGACGAAGTACTGCTCCATCTCGGTCTGCGGAGTTGGCGTGGATCCGCCGCGCGACGTGCTGCCGCAAGCGGATGTGCTGAGTGCGAGGAGGACACCAAGAGCGACCCGATGTGTTGCGTGCATCTGCGCCTTCTCGCATCGCTGCGCGCGGAATCAAGCCTGCACGCGAGGCACACGCGCTACCACCAGTTGCCGTAGAGGGTGTGATTGAGCAGCAAGCCTGCACCGGCGCCGACGACGCTGAGCATCAGCATGGCGGTGTTCGCCGGGGCGGGGATCTGCCGTTGTTGGATTTGCTCGCGCCCGTAGCCGCTCACGACCTGGAAGAGACCAAGCCCCGCAGCGAATCCGCTGAGCGGAAAGACGATGGGGTAGTACTGGGTCTCGAGCATGCGCGCGACGAGGATGCCGACGAGGGCGGCGCCCGCTGCGACCGCGAGCGTGGCCACGCCTTGCATGCGCGGTGGGAGCGCGTTGAGTCCGTTGCTCATGGGCGCGAGGGTGTCACGGCTTGTTCGGATGGTGAGCGACGGTGTCTGAATCGGACTCTGAATCGGACTCTGAATCGGACTCTGAATCGGACTCTGAATCGGACTCTGAATCGGACTCTGAATCGGACTCTGAATCGGACACTGAATCGGACACTGAATCGGACACTGAATCGGACTCCGAGTCTGTGACCGAGTCGGAGTCTGTGACCGATATCGCTCGCCCGACGAGTTCGTCGTCACACGATCGAAACGTGTCGAAGGGCCGACCCGAGCGGCGTCTTCGTAGACGACCTCACCTCGTACCAAAACGGGAGTTCGTTGTTCGAGGTCACGATGTAGCTCTTGCCCCGCGCCAGCTTCGGCGTCGTCCAGGCGAACGTGCTGCGCGCGTACTCCACGAACTCACCGAAGTGCCCCATCTGGAATGCCACCGCATCGTCGACATGCCACTCGTCGGCGACCACCCACGCCACGCGGGCACTCCGCAGAAGAGCGGTGAACGTAGCGTCCTCGATGACACGAACGGCGGCGCTCTGGAGGTCGAGATAGTCACGGTCTCCCTTCGCGATGGCAGCGATGCACGCTTGGTTCTCGGGGCGCCCACTCGGACAACGCAGCACGAACACGCGCGCGGGCTCAAGCCAAGTGCGCGCGAGTAGGCCAGGCCGCACGTCCACAGGCACCGCTTCGAGTCCGCGCGCGAAGGCAGCGTCGTGCGGCTTGAGCGCTGCATTGAGCTCCCGCTCCAAGTCCTCCAGCTCAGAGAGCGGAGCGTCCATCGCGATCAAGAGCATCGTCCCGTAGAAGGTGGGCCATGCGGGTGAAGACATGGACGGAGCGTGCCCTACCGCGGCCAACTCCCGAAGCAGTCCATCACCAGCGCATCGAGTTCCACCCATCGGTGACTCTTGCTCCCACGCCGAACAACCCCCTTCCAAGCACCCCACACGCTTCGCTACCTTTCGCACTCCACGTTCGATCCAGGAGGAAGACGAATGGCCGCGAAGAAGACGACGAAGCCTGCACCTGCGCCGAAGAAGGCCGCTGCTGCTGCGAAGAACACCAAGCCTGCGAGGGCGAAGTCCGCCCGCTTTGAGCTGAGCGCTGCGACGCTCGGTGTGCCGGCCGAGGCTGCGAAAGAAGCGCCCTCGATGCCCGTCGGCGTTGCGCTCCTTGAGGGTGCGCGCTTGTGGGCTGTGGCCTCGAAGTCGCGGGCGAAGTTTGTGGCGCTCGAGGAGTTCCCCGCGGAGACCTTCGATGCCATTCCGCATCTCCTCACCGCACTCGGAGACGCCGAGAAAGAGTGGCAGCGGCTGCGTCAGGCGATGAAGCTCAAGAGCTTGGTGGCGGTGCGCAAGGAGGCCGAGGCGCAGCGTCGCGTCGTGATGAACGCGGGCAGGTACCTGCTTCGCAAGAGTGCAGCGGCGCAGCTTGAGCTCGACCGCATCCAAGAGGGCGAGGGGCTCCCCGATCTCATCCAAGATCTGAACGACCTCGCCGACCTCATCGGCTCGAACATGGATGTGATGACGCGCGACAAGAAGATCACCGAGGCCACGCCCGGTCAGCTTCGCGCGATGGCGCAGACGCTCGGCGCGGGCGAGGACTCCGAGGCCGCACTCAAGGCGCAAGAGCACCGCAACACGGTCTTCGCGGCGCTCGCGGCAGCCCTTCACGAGGTGCGTGCGGCGGCGGGATATCTCTACGCGGATGATGCGAAGCGGCTGCATCCGTATCGCTCGCAGTACGAGGCCACGAGGAAGCGGAACCGTCGCAAGCAGCAGTAGCGCCCTCGCATTGCGAACACCCGCGCGGGCGCGCCCAAGCCCCGCGCGGGACATCGTGATGCCTTTCCAGGGACGAAGAAAACGCCACGCGGGACACGCTGCAAGGCCACGACGTGGTTCGCAGGCGGAACCCATGGAGCCGAAACGGGTGTAGCGTCGTCGTATGCGACTTCACTCAAGCGCGCTCGCCGTTGCGTTGGTCCTCGCTGGTTGCTCGCCGCTCGACGCACCACGCGATGCGCCACTGTCGCTGGACGCGGCCCAGAGCGATGCTTCCGGGGATGCGTCGGGAGACGCGGCGAGCGAGCCCGACGCGGGAGAGTCATCCCTTCGAGCGCACGCAGCCACGTTTGTCGGAAGCGGCACGATCGAGATCACGCCGCTCGAGATGACAATGCGCGTCGCCCAGCTTCCAACGGTGGTGGTGGGCGTCATTGGCCCGTCACACCGCGAGGTCTTTGCACTCTCGCGTAGCGATGTGGTGCCTGCGCCGACGACGCGAAGCGTCTACTCGATCAGCTCCATCTCCAAGCTCTTCACCGGGCTCATCGCCGCGCGCGGCGTGGCCCGTGGAGACTTCGCACCCGCCACGCAGGTCGCCTCGATGCTGCCCGCGGAGTTCGCCGTGGTGGGTGATCGCACCCTCCTTGAGCTCGTCACCCATACCGCGGGCTACAGCTCCAACCCGACCAACTGGACGGGCCCACGCTCAAGCCCCGCAGCCGACTACACCCTCGCGCAGCTGGCGACGTGCTTGGGGAATCCGATGTGCTCGAGCGTTCGCACCATGCGTGGTCGCTACACGTACTCAAACCTCGGGGTGGGCCTCCTCGGCGTCGCGCTCGCCGATCACTACGACACCAGCTTCGAGGGTCTGCTCACCTCTCACCTCACACGCGACCTGGGCATGCTCGACACCCACACCCGCGAGTTCGCCG
>JBILQT010000338.1:0-7027 GCA_044373065.1 Sandaracinaceae bacterium | reverse complement strand
GGGCGTGAGCTTGCGCTGCCGCCGCGTGAGGCCGTGCGGATCGCGACCGAGATTGCATCGGCCCTCGATGCCGCACACGCCGCAGGCATCGTCCATCGCGACCTCAAGCCCGACAACGTGATGCTGCCAACGCAGGGCGGCGTGAAGGTGCTCGACTTCGGAATCGCGCGCTTCATGGAGCAAGAGGACGACGCGGCGAACCAGACGCAGTTCGGCGATCGCGCGCAGCTCACCGATGCGATGCAGGTGCTCGGGACGCCCCGCTACATCAGCCCCGAGGCTGTCTCAAGGCAGCGCGTTGGCCCCTCCGCAGACCTCTACGCGCTTGGCGCCATCCTCTTTGAGATGCTCGCGGGTCGCCCCGTCTTTGTGGGCAATGAGCCTGTCATCCTGATGGCGAACCACCTCAAGGAGAAGCCTCCCTTGCTGCGTGAGGTCATCGCCGACTCCACCGCGCCCATCGCACTCGAAGTGCTGGTGAACGACCTCCTGAAGAAGACGCCGGCCGAGCGACCGACGAGTGCCGCCGAGGTGCGTCAGCGCCTGCAGACGCTCGATTGGCAGGGCGCGACGATTCAGAGCGCATCGAAGCGGCGCCCCTCGCTTGGCCCGCCGCCCGGCCCCTCCAGAACGCCTCCTCCGAGCCCAACGATGCGGGGACCCGGCACAGGCACCACGCCGCTTGTCGGTGCCATGGGCGCGCTGCCTCCCCTGCCGCCGCTCACAGCGACGCCTGCCCCACTTGCCGTCGTCCCCCCGCCGCCTCCTCCGCGCGTGCAGCCGACGGCACCTGCGCCGCTTCCGCCGCTGCACACGACGCCTGCCCCAGCCAAGCAAGTCGTGCAGCCGATCAGCGCCCTTGCGCCACCGCCGCCGACGCTCGTGCCGAACTCGATCTTCTCGCCCGAAGAGTTCTCGCTCGCCGCGCTTCCCCAAGGCGTTGCGCACACGAAGGAAGCCACCTTTCAGGCGCCGCCGACGAGCCCTTCGAAGGGTCGCTCGCGCAAGGGCCCTTCGGTGATCGCGATCCTGATCACGCTCATCCTCGCGGGCTCCGTCGGCACGATGTTGATGCGGCATCGGCAGCTCCTGGAGGAGCTGCATATCCGCGAGGAGATGGCTGCACGCGTCGAGGCTGCGCCCATCCAGAACATCGACATCCAGATCATCACGCACACGCCGCGCGCACGCATCTCCTGGGACGGAGTGGCCGTCGACAACGCGACCTTCCAGGTGCCCCGCGATGGCCGCACCCACACGCTGACCGTGCGCGCCCAGGGCTACACGCCGCACTCCGAGGACATCGTCGCGGATGGGCCGCAGACCCGCACGATCGAGCTCTCGCGAGGACGCCAGTAGCGCTCGCTGTGAGGGCTGGTTCGAGCGGGGAAACGCAACCCGAGCGCCGAGTGACACTTCCCCTTCGCGAGCAAACGCAACTCGGGCGCCGAGTGACACTTCCCCGTCGCGAGCAAACGCAACTCGGGCGCCGAGTGACACTTCCCCGTCGCGGGCAAACGCAACTCGGGCGCCGAGTGACACTTCCCCGTCGCGGGCAAACGCAACTCGGGCGCCGAGTGACACTTCCCCGTCACGAAAAGCCCTCCCTCGCCCTGCTCCTGCGCATGAAACGGCCCGCTGGTTCGTAGGGGACGTGTGGACCTTCGCCCCACGCGCCCAGGCCGACTCGGCTGCTACGCTTGCCCCGTGCCTCCTCTCTGCATCAACCCAAGCATCGCCGCCCCCGCGGTGCCTGACCTCGCGATGCAGATCCAACGAGGCCCGCTATGGCTGAGCACGGTCGCGCCACACCGCTTTCGTGACATCGCGGGCTGGCGCACTAGCCTGGCGGTTGACCCGTGACTGAGAAGCGCGACGAGCCCAACGAGAAGCGGACATCGCGTGCGGTGTTTCCGTCGGCGTTGGTCTTCGGCGGCGCGCTGCTCTCGTCGCTCTTTCTGCACTTCAACATGTACAAGGGCCTGGGTGCTCTTGAGGGGCTCTTCCCGCCGCGCGCGCTGCCCCCAAGCGAGGTCTCGTTCGTCGTGCTCGACTCAAGCGAGCCACAGCCGCCCGAGCCGCAGGTCGCGCCGACCGAGACGGAGACGACGCAAGAGCCCGCGCCCGAAGAAGCACCACCCGAGCGTGATCGACGTGCGCCAAGGCCACGCCGTGTAGCGACGCCACCCGTCGCCGCGCCCCCACCCCCAGAGCCTCCACCCGAGCCTGAGCCGGTATTGCCGACGCCTACGCCCGCAGTCCCGACACCGCCCGCGCCCCCACCGCCTCCGCAGGATGAGCGTCGCTCGATCGTGCAGCACTCGGATGACCCGAACGTTGAGCCGCCACCGGAAGCTCGCTTCTTGGCCGACGAGAGCCGTCAGGTGGAGGAGGAGACGATGGCCGCGATGCGCAACACGCTGCGCGACGATGCCGAGCAGAGCGCTGCGCAAGAGGAGCCCTCAGAGGCCGACAACGAAGGCAACGCGCCGGACGAACTCAGCGCCGACACGCGTGACGTCGAAGGCGATGACAGCCGTCGTGTGACGCAGCACGAGGCCGAGGAAGCACCAGCACGCGAGAGCGAGCCGCCCTCCACGAGTCGCCATGCGAGTGACCAAGGCTCCGCGACCTCGAGCAGCGGTGGATCGCAGTCGGCGCAAGGCAATCCGACGCTCGGACGTGAGGGTGGCGCGGCGGCGAGAGGAGGCGGGCAGCCGCCTGGACAAGACGTGATCGTCACCGACCAGTTCGGCACGTTTGTCGTGCGCGCACCGCTGCCCAGCGCCGTCGGAAGCGGCCCCGGTGCAGGTGGCGGCGCACACATCGCAGGCAGCGGTCGCGGCACTGCAGGCGAGGGACGCATGGCCGGTCGCGCAGGCGAGCTCGGCGGTGGAAGAGAGGCGCTTCGCGGCACCCAGGGCGGGGAGCAACTTGGCCTCTCGTACTCTGACTTCGAGAGCGTCTACGGCGAGGAGGAGCTGCGCCAAGCACGCGAGGCCCGCCTTGAGGAGCGACGCTCGCGGGCACGCGGAAGAAGCCGTGAGCGTGAGTGGGCCGCCTTCCGATCGGCCATCGAGAACTACACGCCCGAGGTGCGCATCGGAAACCAGACCGCGCTCAACGCGGCCGCATCGCCCTTCGCGAGCTTCCTCTCGGACATGCACCGCCGCATCCACCGCGAGTTCGCCGACCGCTATATCGCAGGCCTCGGGATGAGCGCGACCGAGGGGCTGAACGACGAATCCCTCCGCACGACACTTGAGATCTCGGTGAACCGCGACGGCTCGATCCACCGCGTCGGCATCGTGCGCACAAGCGGCAACACGCTCTTCGACTTCGGCGCGTTCTCGTCCGTCTGGCGCGCGCAGCCCTTCCCCACGCCGCCCGACGTGATCCTCTCGGGCGATGGACGCGCTTGGCTTCGCTGGCATTTCGATCGCGGCCCGCGCCACTGCGGAACCTGGAATGCCGAGCCCTACATGCTCCGCAACACACCCGACCCGGTGGATGACGGAGAGCCCAGCGCACCGCCGCCTGTGCCAGCCCCACGGAGCCCGGCCATCGCGCCGACGCGTGAAGAAGGCATCCCCGGGTGAGCGAGATGCTCCGCGCGAAGGTGGAAGACGCAGCCCGTGCCCTCGGCTTCGATCGCATCGGCGTCGCTCGCGTGGAGCCGCTCGAGCGCGAGTCCGAGGCGCTGCATGCATGGCTCGCCGAGGGCCATCACGCCTCGATGGCGTGGATGGAGCGCAACGTGGAAGTGCGCGCGCAGATCGACCACGAGATGCTTCATCCCGAGGCGAAGTCCGTCATCGTGCTGGCGGTCTCAGTCGCACGCCCCGGCGAAGGAAACATCGGCCCCGCGCCGGGTGTCGTCGCGCGTTACGCACGCGGTCGCGACTACCACAACGTCATGGGCAAGCGCGCGCAGAAGCTCGCCGCGATGCTGCGTGATGAGGGCTTCACCGCACGCGCCACCGTCGACACCGCGCCCGTCTTGGAGCGCGCCTGGGCCGAGCGCGCAGGCCTTGGTTTTGTCGGCAAGAACACGATGCTGATCATCCCCGGCCTAGGCTCGCACGTGATGCTCGCTTGCGTCGTGACGAACGCCGTGTTGCCACACGACGAGGCCATCGGAGAGCGCTGCGGAAGCTGCACACGCTGCCTCGATCGGTGCCCAACAAACGCCTTCCCCAAAGAGCGCGTACTCGACTCAAGACGCTGCGTTTCGTACCTCACGATCGAGCATGAGGGCCCCATCGAGGAGAGCCTACGCGAGGGCATCGGTCACTGGTTTCTCGGCTGCGATGTCTGCCAGGACGTCTGCCCCTTCAACCAGACCAAGCATGTCGCGACCGGCATGGCCGACGCACTCGCGCCGCACCCCCGCTGGAACACCTCCGCTGAGCAGATTCTCCAGATGAGCGAGGCCGACTTCGACACCTTCTCGGTGGGCTCCCCTGTGCGCAGACCGGGGCATGAGAGCGCGCTGAGGAACGCAGCCATCGTGCTCGGCAACGCAGGCAACAAGACGCATCTGCGCGTGCTGCATGAGACGGCGCAATCGCATGAAAACGAAGTCATTCGCGAGGCCTCGGCCTGGGCGTATGCACAGCTTCGTACACGGCTCGGCGATTCAAGCGAGGGCTAGATTGCTCGTGACCTTCGGTGCGCGCCTAGGCACCATGCTCGCATGAGCGGTCCGGTGCGCTTTGGCGAATACGAGTTGCTAGAGCGAATCGCAGAAGGCGGCATGTCCGAGGTGTGGAAGGCGCGTACGCGCGGCGCCGCGGGCTTCGAGAAGACAGTCGTCGTCAAGCGTGTGTTGCCTGCCCTCGCCTTGCGCCCTGGCTTCGTTGAGTTGCTGATCCGTGAAGCGAAAATTGTCTCGCGGCTCTCGCATCCCAACATCGCGCACATCTTCGATTTGGGTGAGGTGAACGGCACGTACTTCCTCGCGATGGAGTACGTGCACGGCAAGGATCTGGCGCACGCGCTCGCGCATCGAAACGCCCCCGAGTTGCTCCCGATGGGCCTCCGCATCTGGATCGCCGCCGAGGCTGCACGCGCGCTCGATCACGCGCATCGACGCAAGGGTGAAGACGGTCGCCCGCTGAACATCGTGCATCGCGATGTCTCGCCGCAGAACATCCTCTTGGCCTACGACGGCACCGTGAAGGTGGGTGACTTTGGCATCGCGCGCGCCGACGAAGCAGGCCTTGGGCGAGGCGAAGACCCCACCGTGCTGCGCGGCAAGTACGCCTACATGTCGCCCGAGCAAGCCTCGGGTGAGGCGCTCGACCGGCGCTCAGACATCTTCGCGCTGGGCGTCGTGCTCTTTGAGGCGATCACCGGGCGTCGACTCTTTCGCGGCAAGTCCTCGCACGAGACGCTCGCGATGGTGCGCGAGGCCGCGTTGCCTGACCTCGGCGCGCAGGGAGTTCCACGCGAGCTTGTGCCTGCGCTCCAGCGTGCACTCGCGAAGTCACGGGATGATCGCACCGCCTGGGCCTCGGTGCTTCATGGCGAGCTGATGGGCTTTCTCTTCAGTCGCGGTGAGCCCATCGGCGATGCGCATCTGGCTGAGGCGATGGAAACGCTCTTCCCCGAGGAGGAGAGCATCGCGCCCAACAAGCTGCGTGTGGATCTGCTGCGTCGTGCGATCGACGACGCGACCGGCCTGAGCGCCGATGCCGCCGCGGATCCCTCCGAGGCCATCCCCTTGGATGAGCGCACGCAGTCGCTTCCAACGAGTCGAAGACCGCGCGCGGTCATGCGCCAGGTAACACTCCTCGCGACCGAGAGCCGACCCGCGCATGAGCCGATGTGGGTGGATGCGCTGAGCGAGTGCGGTGCGCATCGCCTGCCTCCCAAAGACGGAGCCTTCCTCGCCGTCTTCGGCCTGGAGGGCGACACCGAGCAAGGGACGATTCGCGCCGCACGGGCAGCCCTCGACTTTCAACAACGCCTGCGCGCGATAGGCCTTCGAAGCGCTGGCGTGGCGCTCTGTGTGGGTCGCGCAGAGACACGCGATGGCCAACTCGGTCAGCTCGATGCGGAGCTGCCCACGCGCACGATCGCGCTGCTGAGGGAAGCGGGTGAGTCGCTCGTTCTCGATGACGATGCGGCTTCGTTTGCGATGCGCAGCTTCGTCGTCGAGCGGCCCGAAGCGAATCGCCCCAACATCGTCTCGGGCTACCGTCGGCGCGATGACCGAAGGCTCGCGGAGATGCGCGCCCAGTCTCCGCTGATAGGGCGCCGCACCGAGCTTCGCAGGCTGACGCAGCTGCTCGAAGCGGCCGCACAGAGCGCAGGCGAGATCCTCCACATCACGGCCGCCCCTGGCGTCGGCAAGACACGTCTGGTCGAGGAGTTGCGCGCCTCCTCCAGCATCAAGACTTGGATCACGAGCCGATGCACCGATGGCCCACGCACCGACTTCGCGCTCTACGCCGAGCTCGTACGCGACCTCTGCGGCATCGAGCTCGACGACACGCCGGCACAGCGCTTCACCAAGACAGATCGCCTTCGCGCGCTTGGCCTCAGCTTCAAC
This sequence comes from Sandaracinaceae bacterium, assembly GCA_044373065.1. Lineage (GTDB taxonomy): Bacteria > Myxococcota_A > Polyangia > Polyangiales > Sandaracinaceae > JAFLCL01. The sequence goes on along the minus strand of JBILQT010000338.1, from coordinate 471 downwards.
GAAGTGCGCACGCTCGGTGCCATCCTTGGGCTCGCGTATCCCGTCAGCGACTTTGAGCGCGAGGGCCGCGCGCGCGGCATCGACATCATCGTCGCGATTCGCAAGGCCCTACACGCGGTCGCTCAAGAAGGCCGCGTCGTGCTCGTCCTCGAAGACATCCACTTCGCCGACGACGCCTCCGTGTTTCATCTCCCGCTGCTCCTTCGCGGGCTTCGCGTCCCAGGCCTCGCGATCATCACGACACGTCGATCGGGCGCGCAGATTCCAACGTGCCCGGGGAGCTTCCTCGCGCTTGCCCCGCTCGATCAGGACAGCGTCGCGCACTTCGTCATGCAAGCGCGTCGGGCAACCTCCTGTGCAACGGAGGCCTCGCAGTGGCTGCACGAGGAAACGGGAGGCGTCCCCGAGTGGCTTGAGCTCCTTCTCGAAGACGCGCCGAGCGATGCCTTCACCGTGCGCTCCGGGCACCTG
>JBILQT010000337.1:0-7085 GCA_044373065.1 Sandaracinaceae bacterium | reverse complement strand
ATCGATGAGGCCGAGCGCGTCAGCGACGAGGAGAGCTTTCAGATGGTGCAGCGGCTTGTGCGCGAGGAGGGATTGCTCGTGGGTGGATCCGCAGGCACCAACGTCGTCGCGGCGCTTCGCATCGCAGCACGCAATGACCTTCAAGGGCCCGTTGTCACGGTGCTGCCTGACTCGTGGGATCGCTACCGTGCGAAGCCTTGGATGCAGGGATGGACGTCATGACGCAGCACGCAGAACAGACGCTGATCTATCTCGATCACAACGCGACCACGCCGATCCTCCCCGAGGTCGTCGACGCCATGCTGCCCTACCTGCGCGAGCACTTCGGCAACCCGTCGAGCGGGCACGCGCTGGGGCTGCGGACGCGACAAGCCGTGCAGCACGCGCGCGAGCAAGTCGCAGGGCTCATTGGATGCGAGCCCGATGAGGTGCTCTTCACCTCGGGCGGCACGGAGGCCAACAACCTCGCGATCCATGGCGTCACCGAGGCAAGCGCACGACGCGGCATCGTCACCAGCGTGATCGAGCACCCCGCCACCGCACTTCCCTGCGACTGGCTTGAACGGAACGGCTGGCAGGTAAGCCGCATCCCCGTGGACGTCGACGGCCGCGCACGCGTCGACGAGGCCGTGATCGATGCGCGCACCGCGCTCGTGACGGTGATGCACTCGAACAACGAGACCGGCGTGCTTCAGCCCATCTCAGAGCTCGCCGTGCGCGCCCGCTCTGTCGGTGCACTCGTCCACACGGATGCTGCGCAGTCGATCGGCAAAGTGCCGGTGAACGTCGGTGCGCTGGGCGTCGATCTCCTCTCCATTGCAGGCCACAAACTCTACGCACCCAAGGGCGTTGGCGCGCTCTTCGTGAAGCGCGGAACACCCATCGTCCCCTTCGCATTGGGCGCCGGTCACGAGCGAGGAATGCGTCCGGGCACGGAGAACGTCGCATCGATCGTGGGGCTCGGCGCCGCATGTGAAGCAATGGGCCGCGACCTCGCTGAAGCCAGCCAGCGCATGTGCCTCTTGCGCGACCTCTTGTGGACGCGCCTCGCAGATCTCTCCATAGGGAAGCTTCGTGCGATGCAGGTAGTGAAGCGCGAGCCTCTGCCGCGTCTCTTGCACGAGGCCTCGGAAGCTCGCGGCTTCGCTGGCGAGGCGTCGCTGAAGCGTGCGACCGCTCATCCCGCGCTTTGCAGCGACGCCATCGATCGTCGCCTCTCCGCTTGGCACGCACTCAAAGAGCGCCGAACGGACGCGGTCTGAGACCTCCATCTCGGCTTCGAGCGCGTGCGTGCGTCGCCTCAGGTCGGGCTCGAACGTGCTCCACAGCGCTGCGCTTGCGGTCACGAAGGGGCGCTCGGCGTCGGCGGTCGAGAACACGAGCGCAGGCTTGTCCGCCAGCGTCGGGCGTACGCCGAAGAACGCCTCGTAGGGCTTTGCCGGCTTGAGCGGGATGGGCGTCCTCACGCGCAGCGGGCGGATGGGCTGACGGAGACCGAGGCGCGCGATCTGGACCATCAGCACGAGCTCGGTGGCAATGAGGAGGTGCGGAAGGTCGAGGGTTGGATCGTCCCAGGCCCAGGTGACCTCGATGCCCTCGCGCGTGCGGCGAACCTGAAGCCGCACGGGCGCGACAAGGCGCTTGTGCGTCGCGATGCGCTCCAGGGCCACGGTCAGCGTGGAGCTACACATCGCCGCGAAGAAGACGGGAGAGAAGGCGCCGGGGTTCCATGCCTCGGCCATGCGGAGCGCCAAGAGTGGATCTCCGCTCATCGCCTCGACGACCCGCGCCATCGCCAAGTACTGCGCCACGGTCACGCGAAAGCTCTCCTCCCAGACAAGATGCGGGGCGATACCCGCCCGCCGCGCGACCTCATCGAGGTCGAGCCCCAGATCCAGCACGAGCAGTCGCCAGCCCCGATCCAGGGTGACGCTGGCGGGCATCGGCGTGCGGGTGGCCATCACCTCCGCAGGGAATCACGCGGCGGCGCGTTCCGCGAGTGGATTGGCGCCTTCTGCGAGTGACGAGCCCCTCTTTTCTCGCAAACTGACCTGTTCGTTCCCCCCTTCCTCGAGAGCCTCATGCGATTCGCCACCCCGACCTTCCTCGTCATGCTTGGTCTGAACGGCGCGTTCGCGCTGCTGCTCGGCCTGAACAACCTCGTGAACTTTGAAGGCGCGATGGAGGCGTTCGGCATTCTCTACAACGACACCATGCCGCCGCTCGGCACCGTCTTGGGTGCTCAGTTTCTGCTGCAGGCGGCGATGCTGCTGATGGCCATCGTGTGGACGCGTCGTGGGAACGCCGCGGGCATGTTCACCGGCATCGCGGTCGGCACGTATTTGGTGTTCCTCACGCTGGTCGAGGTGGCCCATGGGCGCGGCCAGATCGCCCTCATCGCGGACCTGCCGCGAGGCCTCTTGCTCGTGCTTCTCGGCACCGCGGTCTGGCGGCTCAAGGCGGCTCCGCTCGCATGAGCTGGACCCTCACAGCTTCCCGACTTGCGCGGCAAGACCTTCGTCATCACGGGCTGAACAAGCGGCCCAGCTTCGGCATACGCGTTCGCCCAGGAGAGAGCGCGCAGACAAGCCTTGCCATTCACCGCCAACCTCGTGATCCTGTTCGCCCGCGCAAATTGTGCGCATTGCGCGGGAGTCGAAATGGAATTCAAGAGGTCCGTTCCAGACATCGTGGGGTACGACGGGATCCGAAGCGTGAGCGACTCGCTGCGCCAATGCGCGGAACGCTGGCCAGGATGGTTCCCCAAGCTTGGCGGCATGTTTGGCGACCGGCATCGTGTCCGCGGTGTGCTCGCCGAGAACGCGACGGGCGTGGTGCTGCTCGCCTGGGATATGGCGCTGGAGCGCGAGGTCGCCCTCAAGGTGATTCACCCCGACAGGGTGGTGGACCCAGAGGCACGCGCCCGTCTGCTCGACGAGGCACGGGCACTCGCCAAGGTGCGCCACGAGAATGTCCTCGAGGTGTTCGCGTTCGACGATCACCAGGGTGCGCCCTTCTTCACCATGGAGTTTGTCCCTGGGCAGCACGTGGCCTCCTGGCTCGACTCGCTCGGCCGCATCCCGGTGGGGCTCGATGAGGGAATCGGCATCGTCGATCAGGTCTGCCGGGGTGTGAGCGCCATCCACTCAACCGGCAGCAACCATCGTGATCTCACATGGAGCAATGTCCTTCTGGGCCCTGCATTCCGCGTCTGCGTTGCAAACCTGGGGCTGGCGCCCTCGCGGGCAAACTCCCGCGCGGCCAATCAGCCCTCGCCCTATCTCGCCCCGGAGCTTCTGGAGGACGCTGGATACGAGGAGGAGCCGCGCTCGGATGTGTACGCGCTGGGCGTCATGGCCCTTGAGCTGCTCTCGGGTTGCACACCCGATGACGCGCGCTTTCAGGCGAACCTCAGTGGCGTCAACGAGGTGGGCCTTGAGCCCGAGCTCAACGAGGTCTTTCAGCGCGCATGTGCCCCCGATCCCGAGCGGCGCACGCCAACCCCGGAGGCTTTTCGCCGCGAGCTTCACGAGGCGAGACGACGCATCGGTGGCGAGGTCTCGATGGGCCATCGCTTTGTCGTGGCCGATGACGACGACGACTTCGCAGAGCTGATCACCACCCTGCTTGAGACCACCTTCGAGGGCTGTGAGGTGCTGCGCGTTGCGAACGGCGAGCAAGCGCTCCTGGCCATCGGACACGAGCCGCCCGCCCTCGCCATCCTCGACATCGACATGCCGGGCCTCAACGGTGTGGAGCTGACGGCGATGCTTCGCGCGGAGCCCTCGCTCTCGCAGATGCCGATCATCGTCGCGACGGCCACCGGCGGCGCACCCGATTGGCGCGTGCTCCGTTCGCTCGGTGCCGACGGCTTCGTCGTGAAGCCAGTCGACCCGCTGGCCTTCATCGCGCTGGCGCGAAGAACACTTGGCTACGCAGCGACGATGCGACCGAGTGCCCTGCCGGCATAGGTCTACGCGGGCCCTCGGTAAGTTCGATACACGTACGCCGTCGCACCAGCGGGGCCAAAGTTCGGCGCGCCGACGACGATGAAGTTGGCCCTCGAATCGATCGCAATCGAGGCGCCGAAGCCAATCGCGCCCGCGGGGCCAGCGGTGCGTGCTCCTGGGCCCGTGCCGTCGAGATAAAACGCATTCTCGTCGATCGATCCGACCACGAAATGGTGGTTGGCGGAGAGGGCCACGCTCGCGCCGAAGCCGACGCTGCGTGGTCCGAAGCGTTCATCGAGCGTTGAGTATGGAGAGGGCCCCAACCAAACCGACGAGCCTAGTGACGCATTGAAGGACACGCCCACAGCGAGATCGGTGCCGCCGAACGCAACGCTCGCAAAGCTCGCTTCAATCGTTGTCACACCGGGCATCCTTGTCCAGACAGGCCCAGAGTAGACGGCGATGCCCGTTCCTCCGACGCAGGGTCCGAGAGCGACGAGACTTGCCGTGTGGCTCGCGGTGATGCTGCAACCAAGGCCCGAGATCGTAACGGGGGATGACGCACTCGTGGCCCACGGAATGTCGTCAAACCCGCCCACCCTGCCGACGTAAACGTGTGAGCCGTCGCCGCTCAACGCGACCGCCGATCCAAAGCTGGATACGTCAGTCTCGACGGTGGTGCTCACCACGGCCCACGTGCCCGCCGTTTGCCGGAGCACCCACGCACGCCCTGACGAATCCCCTACACCGCCTGGTCGACCAATGGCGAGCACCGTCCCATCCGCGTTCAGCGCGACACGACCCGACTCGCTCCCCCCACCCACCATCGGAAGTCCGACGAACCTGCCGTCGTACTCCATCATCCATTCCGAGCTCATGTCATTCCAACGCCAGACGCGTATGGCCTGCGAGCCGGCAACAGCGATGCGCAGCCCGTCATCGCTGATCGCGACCGAGGATCCCCAGTCAGCTCCGGAGAGACCCATAGGCGCCGTGAGCGTTGTGGGCGGCTCAGCGACGAGCAGTGGTCCCGTTCCCGCATCGGGCGTGAACGCGTCCGGCGCATACGCATCCGTGCCCATCGGCACATGGGCATCCGGTGGCTCCACAAACGCATCGATGCCCGCATCCAAACCAGCATCCGGCGCCATTGGCGTCCACGCATCGAGCCCAAACGCATCGGTGCCTGGCGGAAGATACGCGTCGGCGGGGCCCGCGTCGGTCTGGTAGCTCGCGAGCGTGGGGAGACTGCCTGGAAGGATCTCCAAATCCACACACATGTCCTCACGGCATGTCGCGGCTGCTGCAGCGCAGGTGCGCGACTCACAACGGGTGTCGAGGAAGAGGCGCAGCACGCGCGTTTCATTCGGCGTGTAGCCGCTGATCGCGCGGGCCACGACGATGGGGGTGCCGTCGCGATCCAGGGCCGTCGCAGAGACCTCGTAGCGACGCGTGGCATCGTTGCCGAGTGGCGTCAGCACCGTCTGAAAGGGCCAGCCGACGTCTTCGCCGACACGCGGACTCAGCCGCAGCACATTGGCGCCGCGTCCGTTGCCAAACGACCAGCCCTCCACGAGAACGCTGGTGGCGCGTAGCCGCATGCCTGGGTCCGCATCGATCACCAGCACGACTTGGGTGCGTGGCCGTACGCATCCGCTGAACGTCGCAACGGTCGCGAGCAAGAGCACGACGAGGGTGCGAAGGTTCATGGGCGCACCTCGAGCGTCATCACAACGTTGCCGAAATCGATGCGCTCAAGAGGAGCGTCGGTCTGGAGCGCGAACGCGAGCCCGAGCGTGATGCCCGCAATGACCAACGCGGCGCCCGTGCCGATGAGCGGCCAGAACCAATCCTGCTGCGTCACATCGCCACCCGCGAAGACATCCGGCGCGAGGTTCGGCACCAAGTGCACGCTCACGCGCGAGGTCTGACCGGCTTGGACCGTCACGTCGGCGCTGAAGCTGCGAAAGCCCTCGGCCGTCACGTCGATCACCGCGCGTCCGGTCGGTGCGTGGAGCGGGCCGCTCAGCGGGAGCTGGCCGACGACCTCGCCGTTCACCGTCACCGTCGCCCCTGCATCATCGCCAGTCACCTCAAGCAACCCAACATGCTGCGAGGCTGCCTCGAACGAGGATTGAAGGGCCGCGCGGTTGCGCTCGATCCACTCATCCTGCGCGGTGAGCGCGTACTGAAGGCGATCGTAGGCGCCGACAAACTCACCGGTCGCGAGCAGGCCAAGCCCAAGCTGCGCTTCCGTGCGAGGCGTCGCCTCCAGCGCAAAGGCTTGTCGGAAGAGGACGACCGCCTCTTCATCGCGCCCCTCGCGACGCAGCGCGATGCCTTGATCGACAAGCGCATGTGCATCGGGCGGAGGGGCCTCGGGCGTCGCCTCTGCTTGCGCGTGTGCAACGGCAGCCGAGAGCAAGAGCACGAAGGGAAGGACGGTGAACCAAGAACAGCGCGATTTCGCAGGTCAGACGCTACCATCGGTTGCGCCGCCTCTGAAATGCGCGGCAGGATTCGCGAAAGTCATGGAGCCCATCCAACAGACCTTGTCTGATGCCCTCGGGAGCGAGACGTCTGAGGAGACGCTCGCTCCAGGCACAGCCTTGGGCGCGTATCGGATTGTGCGCATCATCGGGCGCGGCGGGATGGGCTCGGTCTACGAGGCGGTGCATGCGCAGACGGGCGAGCGCATCGCGATCAAGACCCTCCTTCCGCATCTCGCATCGAGCCAGCAGTCGGCCGCGCGCTTTGTTCGTGAGGCCGAGGCCTCCGGGCGCGTGCGTCATCCGCACACGGTCAACATCAGCGATGTCGGCGTCGCCAACAGCGTGCCCTACCTCGTGATGGAGCTGCTCGAGGGCGAGGACTTGAGCAAGCGCCTTGAGCGCATGGTGCGCTTTCGCGCCTCGGCGCTCATCGACCTCATCCTGCCCGTCTGCTCGGCGCTGGTGACCGCGCATCAAGCCGGAATCATCCATCGCGATCTCAAGCCGGAGAACATCTTCATCGCGCGGCAGCGCGGCGACGTGGGCCCAGTCGAGGTCGTGAAGGTGCTCGACTTCGGCATCTCGCACATCGCCTCGCCCGCGGATGCCGTGCGCCTCACGCAGACCAACTCGGTCGTCGGTA
>JBILQT010000336.1:0-7205 GCA_044373065.1 Sandaracinaceae bacterium | reverse complement strand
AGGCGAACCACGACGGACTCGGACTCGGATTCAGAGACAGAGACAGAGACAGATTCAGTGACTGATTCAGCGACTGATTCAGTGACGGACTCAGTGACGGACTCAGTCGCAGCCACCGTCGCAGTCTCAGTCTCAGTCGCAGCCTCAGTCTCAGTCGCAGCCACGGTTGACCACGTCGCGGTATGCCTCACCCCAATGCGTGACAACCCCGAACCTCCGGGCGATGTGCTCGCACTCGAGCCTGACGAGCTGGTGCTCTGGGAGTCGAAGCCACAGCTGCGCTGGGTCGCGCTGAGCGAGTCTTTCCAGTTGGTCTTCGGCGCTCTCTTCCTTGGCTGCACGGTCGCGTTTGCACGCGTCGCGCAACAACACGCGCCGTCGCCTGGGTTCTTGTGGGCACTTGAAGCCTTCTTGCTCCTCCCTCTCGCCTGCAGCGTGTACCTCTTCGGTCGCTTCGCCTGGCTCCTCCATCAAGCGCGTCGGACGGTCTATCGCATCACCACGCGCCGCCTCGTCTGCACCACGCCCGCGGTCTGGCGCTACGAGCATCACGCGCTCGCGGTGAGCGCGCTGGGAGGCTGGAAGATCGAGCGCGGCATGCGTTGGGGCAGGCGTGGAACGGTCACGCTTCAGGAGCTCACGGGTGGCGAAAACGCGGCGCACATCGGGCTTGTCGGCGTTCGCGATCCGGAGGCTGCGCTGCATGCGCTGGGGATGCTGCAACGGGGAGAGTTGCCCGCGATGCGGTAGTCGCTGCGCGACGACCTTCGCGAGCTTCAAGCGTTCACGCGCGAGTCGATGGCGGAGTCTGGCGGCAGGCGTTGATCTCGGATTCAGCGACCGATTCAGTGACCGATGCAGCGACCGATGCAGCGACGACCGATGCAGCGACCGATGCAGCGACGACCGATGCAGCGACCGATGCAGCGACCGATGCAGCGACCGATGCAGTGACCGATGCAGCGACCGATACGGACCGATGCAGTGACGGATTCAGCGACCGTCGCTGTCACAGCCACCGTCTCGGTCGCAGCCACCGTCTCAGTCGCAGCCACCGTCTCAGTCTCAGTCGCAGCCACCGTCTCAGTCGATGGCGGAGCCTGGTACAAGCCCCTGATGGCAAAGCAACTCAGCCTGCTCTTCGCGCTCGTGTTGGCGAGTGGATGCGCTGCTTCGCACGAGCGGGCGTGTGGCGGGTCTGGTGCAAGCGTGACCATCGAGGAGACGGGGGAGGTGCTCGGCGTAGACGTCAGTTTCCAGCTTCTCAGCCGAGACAGCGAGCGTTCGGACTTCGTCGCGATTTCTCTTGAGCGTGGGTGGCGGATGGATGTCGTGTTTCCACAGCGGACCGTGGTTGGAAGCCAGGCTTTCTCGCTCGGAGCCGAGGCTCCCGATGCCGAGATCGCGCTCTCGGGTCGCTCGCGCGGTTGCTCTCCCTCTGCGATGAGCGAGGGCGAGCTGATCGTGGACTACGTGCACCGCAGTTCGGGGATCGCGGACTGCCTGATCGGCTCACTGCGCGTGCGCTTCGCGGATTGCGATAGGGAGATATTCGGCAGGCCGGCTTCGGAGACGACGTTCCTCGTCGAGTTCGGTCGCTGAACTGCGAGCCTCCGTGCTCCGCGACGCATGCGAGAACGCCGCATGCCCATCACCCACGCCCGCATCGCATTCGAGCTTGAGCAAGACGAGGACGGCTACCCGCCCGTATCCGCCGAGACGCTCTGGGCCATCGCCACGCCCGAGGGCTGGCGCATCGATAACATCCCCTTCTTCATCTACGGCATCGCGCCCTTTGACATCATCGAGGCGCACGGCGACCCGCTCACCTTCGAGCGCGTGGTCCAACGAGGCGGCCACGCAACGCTGCGCGTGATGCTCTCCAAGTCCGCTGACGCCGCAAGACTTCGCGCGGCACTCAACGAGCTGGGCCGCGCCTCGGAGGCCTCGCACCTGTCCATCCTCATCGCGGTGGATGTGCCGCCCGCGGTGGAGGTGGAGGACGTGCGGGCGTTTCTGGGTGGGTACGGCGATGAGGTGGTGGAGGTGGAGGATGGGTGCGAGCGGGAGTGACGGATTCAGTCTCACCGTCGCACCCCGACTACGTCCGACGCCTGCTCCGCAGCGCCTCCACCACAAGGTCGAAGTACGTCGTCGGGTTGCCGTAGCGCGCCATCGCATCGCCTGTCTCGGTGACGTTCTGCTCGGCGATCTTGCGTAGCTCTCGTGCGCGCTCCGCGGCGGCTTCGTGTCCCGCTTCGACCTTCTTTGCGTCGATGTAGGGGTTGTCTTTGTGGTGGTAGCTCGGGTCTTCTTTGCGCAGTGCGCTCTGCGCTTCGGGGTGGCTGATCTCGCTCTTGTGATCGCGGAAGAGGAGGATTCCCCAGAGCTCGATGCAGGGCGTGCTGATGCCCAGATGAAGGTTGCTGCGCTTCTTCTTGGCTTGGTGAAAGTCGTTGATCGCCTCGGCCCAGCGGTCGTGCTTGTCCTTGTCGAAGACGACCCAACACGCGCACGTGCGGTCGGCCTTCACCCGCTCCTTGGCCTTCTCAAGAATCTTGCTCGGGTCGCCCGCATTCGGGATGCACTCGATGAGTGCGTTGGGCACGCGCCACGCTTGCTTCAGGGCTTGCAGCGCGCGGGTCTCGGTCTCGCCCTCGGAGTAGACGACGAGCAAGGTCGGGAGCGCGAAGCGGCCGGTGCTGCGCGAGAGCCTGTCGCTACGCTTTGGCATTCCGCTCCGAGGGCGCGTGAAGCTCGGCGACGACCTGCTCCAGATCACCAACGACAGGCACGCCCGCGAGCCTTCCCTCGGCGTGCAAGCGCACAACGTTGTCGCGTGCACGAAGCTTGTAGTCGGAGGCGGCGCGCATCGACGACACGCCTTCTGAGGATTTGTCGACGAGCAGGATCTCGTCTGCGCGCAGTGTCGTGAGCAGCGCGCGGGAGTGCGTTGAGAAGAGGAGTTGCGCGCCGTTGGGGTTCGTCTTCTGGTTCGTGAAGAGCCCGATGAGCTTGCCGCAGAGGTCTGGGTGAAGGCTCGTCTCCAGCTCGTCCATCACGAGCAAAGTTCCGTCGCGTAGCGCGCGCACGATGTCGCCACCGCGCAGGAGGAAGTTCCATGTGCCGCGGCTCTCCTGGGATGGGTCGACCGCGAACGTCGTCCCCTCGGGGCCGCGATGAAACATGACCAGGCGCGAGGGCTCGGCCTCGGCGACAAGCGAGGGAGCGCGGTGTGCGCGCTTCTCAAACTCGAAGTCCGTGATGCCCACATCCGCGTTCACGAGGAGCTTGCGCAGCGTCTCGGTGAGCGATGGATCAAGCAGCGGGTCACCCGCGTGGAAGAGCGGAAAGCCCGAGAGGCCGACATCGCTCGCACCACCAATACCTCGCAGGATCGCTGCCGACACATCCTTCAGCACCGGGTGATTGAAGTAGGCGCCCGTCGAGAGAAAGAGCGCGTTCGCGCGCGTCGCGTCTTGGATCTGCTTGCGCGCACTTCCAAAGCCGCGCCCGAAAGCCCAAGCGGCGCTGGCCGCATCCTCGGCGTCGCGCACGAACACCGAGCGACGCCGATGCGTGTCCCACTGACAGAGGCGCTCAAAGAGGATGCGCGCGCCATCAAAACGCACCTCGTACTCCACGCGCACATCGCCCCGCAGCAGCAGGTTCGCGACCATCCGCGTGGGCTTGCCATCGTGCGCAAACGAGACCGCCGGCGGCACCCACTCCGTGCCCCCGGTCTGCGACGCAGCGACGAGATACCGAAAGCACTCCAGCGCCTTGAGCAGGTTTGTCTTCCCCGAAGCATTCGCCCCCCAGAGCCCTACCACCGGCAGCACCCCGTGCTTGGCATGCGTCGAGTCAACGACGAGCTCCGCATCCGTCCCGGGACGTGTCGCCACAAAGCTCAGCTCCACCGGGTCACGAAACGACCGAAAGTTCTCGACTGTGAAGTTCAAAAGCATGTTCGCGTGCGGTTTGGCGGTGAAATGGGACAAACCGTGTCGCGAATGTAGCTGAAAGTGTGGGTGAGCGGGTGTTTGCAGTCCGACCGCACCAACACACGAAACGCGACTGCGGTCATTACGAAAGCCGAGTAACTGTCCGCCACCACGCACGCCGATCAGGACTGCGCTACGCCTGACCTCGGTGACGCCCACGTGATCCAAATCTCTCAAAAAGCGTGAGCCCGGTGGTTGGCGCCACCGAGCTCACAAAGACATCAACCTGCTGCGCAGGCGGACCCCTTCTGTAAGTCCGTTATCGATCGTCGACCCTCCGCGGTCAACGACCTGCGCTGCGCCTCTCACCCCAAGGAGGTCAGCAATGACTACTTTGAAGGGGCCGCGTCCCTTCATCAACCGCCCGAAACGAGTGCGAATTCCTCGCATCAACCCGCGCCTCTAATCCTCTCCAGCCATCGCCCCGACGCACCCACGTCGGGGCGATGCTTTTTCCGTCTCGCCACCTCCCCGGACCTCCGCCACCGCAACACCACATCGCCTCCGCAGCTCCCCGGACATCCCGAAACGCAACGCCACATCGCCCGCGCAACTCCCTCCACATCGCGCATCGATGCGATGCATCGAAACTGGGTGTCCCCGGACCCAACCAAACGATGTCTTGCATCGCAGTTGGGTGTACTTGGACCCAAAAAAGCGATGCGAGTGTATCAAGTTTAAGATCCTCGGACCTGAAACCTTGATGTCTCGCTTCGTTTTTGGGTGTGACTGGACCCAAACGGGCGATGTGTTGCATCGATGGCTGAAGGTCCTGGGAGGTGACAAAACGATGTGACGCATCGGTCGTGAAGGTCCTGGGAGGTGACGAAGCGATGTGACGCATCGGTCGTGAAGGTGCTGGGAGGTGACCGAGCGATGTGACGCATCGGTCGTGAAGGTCTCGGGACGTCAGTCGAACGCCCTTGACGCGTCCCCCCGATATCGCTGAACCTCGCCACACACGATGGGTGGGGACCTCGCGCGTGGAAGCGCGAAACGGTTCAACGATGGAGGATCACATGGGTAATCGAGACGAGTTCGAGGGTACGGACATGTCGGCAGCGCTTGTGGCGGATGCAGTGGTTGCATCCGAGACGAGCGAGCCAAACGCGGCGCTTGCTGGTTCACCTAGCGGTGAAGTGCGCACGCGGGCGAGCCGAAGGGATTTCGCAGCGCTCTTCGGCCTGCTGGGAGGCGCCGTCGGGGCAAGCATGCTGACGGGCTGTGCGACGCCAGGCGCCGATGGCGCTGGGTTTGGCGGCGGCGGGGATGCGGGCGTTGGTGGTGGCGGGGATGCGGGGAATGATCTGGGGAGCAATGGGGCCGCGCTGACGGGAACCACTGGATACAAGTGGGCGACCTGGATCGGGATCTCGCGCAACACCGGCGCAGTGGCGGCCAACAACCTGCGCAACCTCGTCGGTACGGAAGGCCAGTTCGCCTTCGCCGCGGGTTTCTATGCTTCCGGCGATGGCGGTGGAGGCATGTTCGTCTGGGACCCGACCAACGGGGTCGACGACCTCGGGCTGCGCGTGAACCCCTACATCGACACGGCTCGCCAAGGCCGAGTATCGATGACGAACCCAGGCACGGCGCAGCCGGGTTGGGTGCGCGTCTGGGATAGGAAGACACTCCATGCGAAGTGGTTCGGCGTGAAGGCTGATCGCGTGACGGACGACACCCCTGCGCTTGTCGCCGCGCTTGCTGCAACGCCGGTAAATCATGGTGAGCTCGTCCTGTGCCCCGGCCAGGCGAAGATCACCCAGACGTTGACCATGCCGCAGGGAACCACTCTTCGCGGAAATTCCTACTCGTTCACCGGTGGAGACCCAGGTAGTTCAGCCACAACGCTGCAGTCGACGCTCGTATGGGCTGGAGCAAATGTTTCACCCATGCTGCGACCTGACATCGCTTGCGTTGTCGAAGGTGTCTTCTTCGACGTGATCTCTGGCTTCAAGGCGTATTGCGGCGTCGCTATCGATGCGGTTCAAGCCTTCAATACGTCGGTCGAGTTAAGGGACTGTCAGTTCTTTTCGCGGGGCGGGAGCGACACCTCGACGGACATGGACTACGGCGTGACCATTGGAACCCTCAGCCCGACGAACATAGGCAACCTGGAGAACTGTCGCTTCGTTCGCTGCCACTTTTCCAACCAACGCGTGGCTTCGGTGCTGATAGGCGACGGCGAGCCGTACAACACGTCATTCGTGCATTGCAGCTTCTTCAACAACCGAGGCGGATTGACAATGCGACAGCCGTACGGGAGCCAGCCCGCCGGCTATACGTGGCAAGCCGGTGCTTCATATGGAGTTGGCGTCCAGTGGGGCATAGGATTCAACGCTCCCCAGATTCCTGGCTCGCTCAGTTTTCGAGACTGTTCCTTCAGCTACTTGGCGGTTGGGATTCGCCTGGTCACCGATATCGCTTCGGTCTCGGTGGAAAACTCGGATTCAGAGGGAGTCAAGCGCCTAATTGAGACAGTGAACACGTGGGCCAACGGCCAAGGCACCATCAACATCAGCGGCGGGCGCTACAGCACCGGCAGCGTTGAGGTCGCCTCTGCTCCCACGGTCGGGTCCGGGGTTGGTTCGCTCGCCGCAATTCCGGCCAACGCATACGACTACATCGTCGCGACGTGGGGTATGGCACTCACGCTGTCAGGGGCGTTCTTCGGTGGCTACAACGTGGAACAGCCGTTGCGCATCAGAGTGAACAGCACGACGGCCTTTACCTGCGAAGGCTGCAGCTTTCCGACGCAGACCATCTTCTATCGCCAACCAATGGGAGGCGTAGACGAGCGCAGCGGCGGCACCTACATCCGCGGCTGCAAAGGGCTGCTCGCCAGCGCGCCAGCAGGCATTGCCGCGCAGCGAATTCCAGAGCGGCACGGTTGCGAGAATCCCCGCGGAGTCGCGCCGCCGATCGCAGGGACTGCGACCACCGTTGCTGTCGTCCTACCCGTAGCCGAGATGGCCGTGGGCACACCCGAGTACGTGGTGCAGCTTGAGATCGAGTCAACGAGCGGCACTCCGACGCTGTCACCGGCGTACGTGACCGCGAAAACTGCAACTGGTTTCACAATCAACGTTGCTGCGGCGCCCGGCGCTGGGAACTCGGTCACCTACGCCTACACGCTCCGTCTTCCCTGATCCCACCCCCGGCCCCCCGCCCACCCCGCGGGGCCGGTTTGTTTACCCCCAC
>JBILQT010000061.1:0-29836 GCA_044373065.1 Sandaracinaceae bacterium | reverse complement strand
GTCCAGGTGCTCGTGTCGATGCGCAGGGTGTTCGCTTCTCGCGTGACGCTGAAGTCATCCTCACTCCAAGTCAGCAGGTTGCCGACGCTCTGCGCACGCACGTGAACGCGCTCCCCCGAGAAGGTCAGTTGTGGGTCGCTGTAGTGCACCGCGCTGAGGAGCATGTAGCAATCATGCGTGAGCTGCGTCGCGGGCTCTGGTGGGAGCGCTTCAAGGTGCCAGCTTCCATCCAAGGTCGATGTCGTCCGCACGGGCGTTGCTACCTCTGGCGTTCCCGCGCTGCAGCCGAGGGTCAGCAAGAGAAGCAAAGCAGGGCGCGTCGTTGGCATCGCGAAACGTTCGCACGCCCAAGCAATGCGTCTCGTAAGGGAATGGTAAATGAGCACAGACCCAACGCGACACTCGTGCGTCGCAAGGGCCAGGAGGTTCCTCATGCGCTCGCTCACCCTCACCCTACTCGCTTCCATCGCCCTCACCCTCAGCGGCTGCGGTTCGTCCTCAGCGTCATCCACCGAGCCAACGACGGGCAACACGACCGCATCGAGCGGGAGCGGCGCAGGGACGAGCGCAGAGCCTGCCCCCGTCGCACACGACACGTTCCGACACGACTGCGAGCGACGCCGCGCCGCGGCCTCATGCGGGGGATGCGCAGCCTCCTACGCGAGCGAAGAGGATGCGGCGTTGCAGATGGGCGGCTCCTGCACGCGCACCGAGAATGGCGCCCAGGTATCGTGTGCTTCGGAGTGCTGCATGACCTGCCCCCAAGGCTGAGCCGACGCGCGTTCCGCACTCACGTGCGCCGTGCGATAGGCCAGGCTTCCTCGTGATAGACGCTCTCGATGCACGCTCGATTCTGCGTCTCCGTAGCTCTCTGTGTTCTCGCATTCACCAGCGCTTGCGGAGGCGCATCACCCGGCGGCACAGCCTCGCACGCGCGTGTTCACCCGACCGAAGAAAGGCCTCAACCGCCGATGCCCGCACAGCGACCTCACGAACACGTCGCGCACGGTCAAGTGCGCCAAGATCCGTACTTCTGGATGCGCGATGACCAGCGCGAGAACCCGGAAGTCCTAGCCCACCTGCGTGCTGAGACAGCCTACGCAGATGCGGTGATGGCGCCGCTTGAAGAAGCACGCACACGCCTCTTCGATGAGCTTGTCTCGCGACTCCCACAGGACGATGCGAGCGTGCCCTATCGGCTCGATGGCTACTGGTACTACCAGCGCGTCGCAGAGGGTCGTGAGTATCCAATCCTCTGCCGTCGCGTGGGCGCACTCGATGCCCCCGAGGAGGTCTACCTCGACACCAACGAGCGCGCGGAGGGCCACAGCTACTACGCACTCGGCGGCGCTTCCGTGAGCACCGATGCACGCATCCTGGCATTCAGTGAAGACACGCTGAGCCGACGCATCTACACCCTTCGCTTCCGCAACCTTGAGACACAGGAGCTGCTTGCCGATGTCGTCGAAGGAACCTCGGGAAGCGTGGTCTGGGCACTCGACAACCTCACGGTCTTCTACGTCAAGCGCGAGGAAGGAACCCTTCGCGCCTACCAAGTCTGGCGTCATACGCTCGGCACCGAGGCGAGTGCCGATGTGCTGGTCTACGAAGAATCCGACGCCGAATTCTACGTGTCCGTCAGCCGCTCACGCAGCCGCGACTACATCCTCATCGGAAGCTTTCAGACGCTCTCGCATGAGTATCGCTACCTCGACGCACATCACCCGAGCCAAGCGCCTGTCGTCTTCTTGCCCCGCGAAGCACACCACGAATACGACATCGATCACGCGCACGGTCGCTTCTACATCCACACCAACTGGCAGGCGCGCGACTTCCGCTTGATGAGCACCACAGCCGCAGACAGCCAAGACAAGGCTCTCTGGCGTGAGGAAGTTCCGGCGCGAGACGATGTGCTTCTTGAGGGCTTCGAGCTCTTCTCCAATCACCTCGTGCTGAGCGAGCGGCGGGATGCACTCACACGTATTCGTGTCGTGCCGTGGACGAGTGAGCACACACCCGATGCCGCGCAGGGCCACGAGATTGCGATGCCCGAGCCGGCCTATTTCGCCGGGGTCGGCATGAACAGCGAGTTCGACACGACCACCCTGCGCTTCGACTACGAGTCCATGACGACGCCCGACTCCACCTTCGACTACGACATGACTGCGCGCACCCGTCGCCTGATGAAGCAGGTCGTGGTGCCGAACTTCGACGCAGCCCACTACGTCGCGCATCGCATCAACGTCACCTCGAGGGATGGCGCGCTTGTCCCGGTCAGCATCGTTCATCGGCGTGATCTCGATCGCAGCGCACCTCAGCCGCTCTTGCTCTACGGCTACGGCTCCTACGGATACTCGCTCGATCCCACCTTCGACCCTGCGCGCCTCAGTCTCCTCGATCGCGGCTTCATCTACGTGATCGCGCACATTCGGGGCGGGCAGGAGCGCGGGCGTGCCTGGTACGAAGACGGTCGCCTCCTGAACAAGATGCACACCTTCACCGACTTCATCGATGTCGCCGACGCCCTCGTTGCCGATGGATGGACCCGCCCCGATCGCCTCTTTGCGATGGGTGGAAGCGCAGGAGGCTTGCTTGTCGGCGCGGTGGCCAACATGCGACCCGAGCTCTTTCGCGGCATCGTCGCGAATGTGCCTTTTGTGGATGTAGTGACCACCATGCTCGATGCGACCATCCCGCTCACAACGTTTGAGTATGACGAATGGGGTAACCCCAACGACCGCGCGTTCTACGACGTCATGATGACGTACTCGCCGTACGACAACGTGCGCGCACAGGCCTACCCCGAGATGCTCGTGCTCACCGGCCTGCACGACTCTCAAGTGCAGTACTGGGAGCCAGCCAAGTGGGTCGCACGCCTGCGCGATCACAACACGGCGCAGAGTCGCATCCTCTTCCACGTCAACCTCGAAGCGGGTCACGGTGGTGCTTCCGGTCGCTTTCAACGGCATCGCGAAACAGCGCTCATCTACGCGTACTTGCTCAACCTGGCGGCGACCTAAGCGCTCCGCTGCTGACGATTCGTCAACAAGCGCTGTGGACGAATCGTCAACAGGGCAACCTGCAGCTCAACTGATTCGCTCTTTCGGCACGCAAGATTTTGGTTTCAGCGCGCAGGTGCTCCCCATGCTCGCAACTCCGTTGCTGCGCGTGGTGTCCGCGCCGTGGCGCCCGGAAGGAGCGATAGGCGTTCACTCCTAGCCGCAGGGAGCGACTGAGGACGTAAGCCGCGATCAAACCAAAAGATTAGTGCCCTCATCAGCAGTCGCCGGCGCCGCGCGGCAGGTAGCCGGGCTTGGCGAAGCAGACGACGGCGTCGTAGCCACCGAAGGCCAGCGCATTGTTCAGCACCGTGTTCACGTTCACGTGACGCGCGACGTTGGCGACGATGTCCAGATCGCACTCTGGGTCAGGCGTTTCGTAGTTGGTCGTCGGCGGGATGATGCCCGTCTGCAAGGTCATCACGCAGGCCAGCGCTTCCATCGCGCTCGATGCGCCCATGCAGTGCCCGATCATCCCTTTGATGCTCGTGACGGGCACGCGACGCCCGCCGAAGATCTTGTTGATCACCAGCGCCTCGGCGCTGTCGTTGTTCGGTGTCGCGGTGCCGTGCGCGTTGATGTGATCGATGTCCGCCGGCGTGAGCCCACTCGACTCGATCGCCTGGCGCATGGCCGCGATGGAGCCCAATCCGTCGGGGTGCGGGCGCGTGATGTGGTGAGCGTCGCACGCGAGGCCGTAGCCTCCAACCTCAGCAAGCGGGACTGCACCGCGACGCACAACGCTCGCCTCAGACTCAAGAATCAGCATCGTTGCGCCCTCACCGAGGATGAGACCGCGACGGTTCTTGTCGAAGGGCTTGCAGGCATCGGGGCTCATCGCGCCGAGGCGCGCGAAGCCTGCGTACTCAAGCTTCTCGATGATCTCGACCGCGCCCGTGATGACGATGTCGGCGCGTCCTGCACGCACCTGATCGGCCGCGAATCCGATCGCATAGTTGCCCGCTGCACATGCTGCGGGAAGGGTCTGCACCATCCCGCGTGCACCGAACGCGCGGGCGACGTGGATGGGCAAGAGCGTGGTGCCGTAGCGCGGAAGCTTCGGGGCCGAGAGCGCATCGGATCCGTTGTGAATCCACGCCTTCTGAAGCTCACCGAGGACATTCGCCTCGCCCATCGTCGTGCCCAGAATGACCGACGTCTTCTCGCCCTCAAGCTGATGCGGCTTGAGCCCAGAGTCTTCCACCGCCATGCGCGCAGCAGCCGTCGCGAAGGCCGAGCAGCGACCCATGCGATGCGCCTCGGCGACACTCAAGAAGTCACGCGCGCGAAAGCCCTTCACCTCACCGGCCATCTTGCGACCAATCGCATCGGTCTCGAAGAGGGAGACCTCGCTGACGCCCGATTGGCCGCGCACGAGCGCATCCCAATACGTCTTTCGGCCCATACCGAGGGAGCTAACAACGCCCATGCCTGTGATGAATACGCGGCTCATGTGGGCCGGAGAATGAAGGATGCGCGGGGTTGTGCCAGGTGGTTGCGTCACGAACACCCCAACGCGCTTACGTCTCCTCTACACCCTGGAGCACAACGATCGAGGTCGGCTCGAGCGAGACCAGCGCAAGCCTCGTTTCTCCAAATCGGAGCAGACAGAACGGGACGGCGAAGCACTCCACTGCACGGTCGATCACCTCGCCTCCAGCGGAGAGCCGCTGAAGACCCACCCGCGCCTCGGTCAGGGGCTGACCCGCCTCGATCCCGTAGATGCGTTCTGGTCCTATTGGAACATGAGATCGATAGGACATCGACTCGTTCACGATGGGTCGCTCGACGTCGAAGCTGAACGCAGCGGGGAGCGCATCGGCGCCAAGCAGGCACTGAGAGAGCGCAGCGTGAAGGCTTGGCGCCATCGCAGGCACAAAGACGTACTCCAGCTCGCCCACGCCGACGCTGAGCGTCCGCACCGTCACCGGAAAGACCTGCCCCTCCCCGTCACAGGGCCCGCAGCGGGTTCCGCCCGAGCCCGCACACGCACTGCACCGCACAGGCCCTTCACGACGCCGAAAGAGACTGTCCTCGTCTTCCTGCACCGTGCCCTGCCCCACGCATATCGGGCACATCGCACGGCCTGGCGTGAACGAGCAGTGCGTGCACGCGTGGCTCTTTCGGTCGTGAATCTCGGCAAGCGCGCGCTGCACATAGCGATCGAAGCGCGCCCGTGGTGGGACAGGTTGCAGCCCCTCGTCGCGGAGCCTCTTGACGGCCGGCCCGCTCATCCAGACGCGCGCATCCTGCACGGCGCGGCGCTGCACGAGCGCACGCATCACGATCGCCACCTGCATCGACTCCTCATCGGGCTCCCGCGTGAGCAAGTTCGACTCACCGCCGAAGAACGAGCGCGTGATGACCTCAAGCCCGAGGTCTCGTGCGCGCGCCAGGGAAGGATGCGGCAAGGTCTTGTTCATCAGGGCTTTCGGGGCTCGTGCGAGGCCAAGATGACGCGCGAGCTTCGCTGCCAACTCACGTACGCCCAGGCCCATTCCATCAGCACCGCGATGCGGTTTCGGAAGTCGACCAAGAAGAGCACGTGGATGAAGAGCCACATCATCCAGGCGATGAAGCCCGAGATGCGCAGGCCCTTCACTTCAGCGATCGCGCGCGCCCTACCAATCGTTGCCATCGAGCCCTTGTCCCAATAGCGAAAAGCCTTACGTGGCTTGCCATCGAGCGTGGCGACGATGTTTGCGGCGGCGAGCTCACCACTTTGGATCGCGGTCTGTGCGACGCCCGGCAGAGGCTTTCCGTCCTGCTCCAATGCAATGAGATCGCCGAGCACGCTGATGCGATCATTGTCAGGCAACGTGAGATCAGGGTTCACCTTCACACGACCTGCGCGATCAAGCTGCGCACCGAGTTGCGATGTCAGGCCCGAGGCCTTCAGGCCCGCCGCCCAGAGCACGGTGTGCGCTGCGATCAGCTCCTCGCCCACCTGCACACCGCCCGCGTCCACCTTCGTCACGCGCGTATCCAGCCGCACATCCACACCCAGGCCTCGCAGGCTCTGAAGCGCCTTCTCGCTGAGCTTCGGGTCGAACGCTGGCAACAAGCGCGGGCCGCCCTCGAGCAAGACCACACTTGTCTTCTTCGGATCGAAATTGCGGAAGTCACGCGCGAGCGTCTTGCCCGCAATCTCCGCCAATGCGCCCGCGAGCTCCACGCCCGTCGCACCGCCTCCGACGACGACAAAGGTGAGCAGCTTCTTGCGCTCGGCATCATCTCGCGTGCGCTCTGCACCCTCGAATGCGCGAAGGATGCGACTACGAATCTCAAGCGCCTCATCGAGAGTCTTGAGGCCCGGCGCATGCGCCTCCCACGCGTCATTGCCGAAGTAGGAATTCTGCATGCCTGTCGCGAGGATGAGATGGTCGAAGGCAAGCTCTTGCTCCTTCTCGCCCTCGCCTTTGAGCACGACCACTCGGGCCTTCGGATCGATGCGCGTGACCTCGGCCATCAGCACCGTTGTGTTCGTGTTCCTGCGGAGCAACTTGCGGATGGGTGAGGCGATGTCGGGCGCACTCAATGCGGCCGTGGCGACCTGGTAGAGCAGCGGCTGAAAGACGTGATGATTCTTGCGGTCGATGACCGTCACGCGGATGCGCTCACGCAAACTTCGACGACCGAGCGCGCGCGCCGCAGCCAGGCCTCCAAAGCCGCCTCCGAGAATCACCACGTGCGTTTCTTTCGACAACATGGGCGAGTCGTGGGGCGCGCATGCATCAAGCGCAATCAGCCTTTCGTTTCGTCTATCGTACGGAGCACGCCTGAGCGGATTTGCGAGATTGTTTCGATATGGAGAATACGTGATGACGGATAGCGATCAGACGATGTCGATCAAGCCGCTCGTGGGCATCGTGATGGGCTCCAAATCGGACTGGGAGACGATGGAGCACGCAGCCTCGATGCTGCTGAAGCTCGGCATTGCGCATGAGGTGCGCGTCGTCTCCGCGCATCGCACGCCCGACTTGCTCTTCCAGTATGCGGAGAAGGCCGAGTCGCGCGGCCTCGTCGCCATCATCGCGGGCGCAGGGGGTGCGGCACATTTGCCGGGCATGCTCGCCGCCAAAACGCATATCCCCGTGCTCGGCGTACCAGTTCAATCGAAGGCGCTCTCCGGCCTCGACTCGCTGCTCTCGATTGTGCAGATGCCCGCTGGCGTGCCTGTCCCGACCTTCGCGATTGGTCGTGCTGGCGCCATCAATGCCGCGCTCACCTCGGCCGCGATTCTCGCGCGCACGCACTCGGACATCCGACGCTCACTGCTGGCGTTTCGCACCCAACAAACTGCGGATGTGCTTGCACACCCAGACCCGCGGGAGGGCTGAGTGCGCATCGGTATTCTCGGCGGCGGGCAGCTCGGCCGGATGCTCGCGCTCGCGGCGCATCCGCTGGGCCATGAGGTCATCACCTGGTCGCGCGCAGACGATGAACCCGCAGCCGCCGTCTCGAAGATGGTGCTCGGTGAATTCGAGGATGAGGCCGCGCTCGCTGCCTTCGTTGCGCAGGTCGACGTCGTCACCTACGAGTTTGAGAATGTCCCCGCAGCCACGGTCGAGGCCGTCGCCCGCCACTGCCCTGTGCGGCCCGGGGTGAAGTCGCTGCGCATCGCGGGCGATCGTGTCTCGGAGAAGAACCTCTTCCGCGCGCTCGGCATCGGCACCGCGCCCTTCGCCGCCGTCGAGGACCTCGCGAGCTTGGAGCGCGCTGTGGCGGAGGTGGGCCTTCCCGCGGTGCTCAAAACGCGCAGATTTGGATATGATGGAAAAGGGCAATTCGTCCTTCGCGATCCAGGTCAGCTCGCATCCGCATGGGAGGCGCTCGGGGGTGTGCCCTGCATCCTCGAGGGCTTCATGCCCTTCACGCGTGAGCTCTCGATCATCGGCGTGCGCAGCGTCTCAGGTGAAGTGCGTACCTATCCGCTGGTTCAGAACGAGCACGAGCGCGGCATCTTGCGGGTCACGCATGCGCCTGCGCCGGAGGTGAGCGAGTCGATGCGCCAGATGGCGCGTGAGGCCATGGAGGCGACGCTCATCGAGCTGGATCACGTGGGTGTGCTGACGATGGAGCTCTTTGATGTGAAGGGCGTGCTCTTCGCCAATGAGATCGCGCCGCGCGTGCACAACACGGGGCACTTCACGATCGAGGGCGCGACGACGAGCCAGTTCGAGAACCACATCCGCGCCGTCGTCGGTGCCCCTCTCGGCGACACGTCGCTGCGCGGTGTCTCGTGGATGCGCAATCTCATCGGAAGCATCCCGAGTGAACATGCGGTGCTCGCGACGCCCGGTGCGCATCTGCACCTCTACGGCAAGTCGGAGCGACGCGCGCGCAAGGTCGGTCACATCACCGTTTCGGGCGCGAGCGCAGAGGCCATCCAACCGTCGGTCGAAGCACTCGCACGCTTGGTGAACGACGACGGCTGACTCCGAGTCCAGCACCCGGACTTCCGAGTCCAGCACCCGGACTTCCAAGTCCAGCACCCGGACTTCCAAGTCCAGCACCTGGACTTCCGAGTCCAGCACCTGGACTTCCAAGTCCAGCACCTGGACTTCCAGGAGCGTTCAGCGCGGCATCGCCCAGAACCAAAGCGCCACTGCGATGGCAAAGAGCATCAGCGCGATGAAGTAGAGCGTGGGCGTCGAGATGCGGTTCTTCTTTGGGAGCGCGCGCGCCTTCTTGAAACGCGCAGTGGTCTCGGCACGCTGCTTGGGCGCTTTCTCAAGCGGGATAGGCCCTGTGGCGGGCCCGCTGCGTACGATCACCGAGGGCACGAGGGCCGCAGGCGGTGTACTCGGATGGAGGTTCTCCGCCGAGCTCGCATGGGCGCTGTAGGTTAGCAGCGCGGGCGCGGGATTCGACTGCGACATCGACTGACTGGCCGCATGACGCGCCTCGGCCGAGATGACCTCCGAGGATGCGGCGGCACGTGCACGCGGCGAGTCCGAGGTCTTGCGGATCAGCCGCACGCAATCGGCGGGCAAGGCATCGAGGGCCCTCAAGAAATCTCCCGCATCGGCAAAGCGCGCCTCGGGTGCCTTCGCCAGCGCACGTGCAATCAACGCTTCGAGTTCAGGCGCGGCATCCAATTCTGCGCGGGCCTCACGCAACATCGGAGGCGGCAAGAGCAGGTGTGCACGCAGGAGCTCCGAGCGATTCTCGGAGGTAAACGGGCGCCTGTCCGCGAGCAGCTCAAAGAGCAGAATGCCCGCCGCGTAGACGTCCGCGCGCACGTCGAGGCCCACGCCCACGATCTGCTCGGGCGCCATGTAGGCAGGCGTCCCCACGATGCGGCCGCGACGCGTCAGCGTGCTCTCCTCGCTCACATCATCGTCGCTCAGCATCTTTGCCAAGCCGAAGTCGAGCAGCTTGATCGTCTTCTCCGACTTGCCACAGAGAAAGACATTCGCTGGCTTCAGATCGCGATGCACGATCTGACGTTGATGCGCGAACGCGAGCCCCTTGAGCACCTCGCGCAAGACTTCAATCGCGTAGGCAGGTTGAATCGCAGCGTCATCGAGAAACTGCTCGAGGTTTCGACCCTCAAGCAGCTCCATCACAATGTAGGTGAGCCCCTCCGGCGAGACACCAAACTCGAGCACGTCGACGATGTTGGGATGACGCAGCTTCGCGAGCACCTTCGCCTCGCGCTCGAAGCGACGCTTCAGTGCCGAGATCGACCCGAGGTTCTCGTTGAGCACCTTGATCGCCACGGGCTTGCTGCCCTCAAGCGCACCGCGAAACACCACGCCGGTCGCGCCCGTGCCGAGCTTCATCTCGAGGCGATAGCCTCCGAGCGTTCGGCCTATGAGCGCGTCACCGTCCTTGTTCACGCCGTCGGAGGATAGTCGCTTCACCCCGGCAGATGAACCCTCTTCGACAGCGCGGGTCGCGCAATCGCTGCGCTCAGGCCACGTGCATCACGTCGCTAAAACCGAGCAACAAGGGAAGCGCCTGCGGAAGGCCATGCACGCGAAGCTCGCCGCGACGCATCGCTGCAAAGAGCGCCTTGTTCACAGCCCCACGCGGGTCAGGCAGTGCACCCATGGCTTCCATGCGCGAGAGGTCTCCGATGTGCTCAAACCCGCCGCGGATCGTGAGGTTGGGGATGCCGATGATCCCGTCGCGAAAGACCACGCGCTCGCCCTCAAAGTCGATGCTGATCGCGACCTCGGCATCTTCCGCGAAGATGGCCATGCGACCGCTCATCTTGCGGAGGATGTCCGCGCGCTCCGGATGATCCTCGACGTTCTGTCGCATCATCGTCTGGAGCATGTTCGCGAGGCCGTTGTCGTTCGCGAGCGGGTCGAGTTCGATCTGCATCAGCCGACCGGCGGGAAGTCGGTGTCGATGGCCGTCGCGCTCTTCACGAGCTCCTTCGAGGCGACGACGAATTTCACGATCGTCGGGAGATGGCCGCGCTCGAGCTTGAGCTTGTTCTGCATCATCGCCTTGGTCGGATCGACCTCGCCGGAGAGCACTTCTTTCCAGCGTGGATACTCGGCCACGATGACGAAATCCGATGACGCAGCTTCCGTCGCGGGGACGTACTGCGCGCCGCGGCATTTGCCCTCGTGAAGGTCGAGGACCATCGCCATGTCCTCGGTGGTTCCGATGCGCGCATCGGCCTTGAGCACGTAGGCAACCTTGCCGTGCGTCCACGTCTTGCCTGCGGTGCCGTAGCCCGTGTTGGCGTTGACGGCGTTCTTGAATGCTTCGGTCCACTCGGGGGAAGGGAACTTCACTGCCATAACGACTCCGTGAATGACGATGCGAAAGAGCGCTTCCCGGCCGGGAAAGCACTGCGAGCGCTTCCTACAACAAAGGCGGAGCCCGCGCCCTCTCTCCGCCACGCGCCTCACGCGTCAAGGTAGGCTGCGGCCGCTCGATGACGCGACCCACCCGCACGCTCGGCATCTCATGCCACTACCACGACGCCGCCGCGTGCATCGTCGAAGACGGTGTCGTGATCGCTGCCGCACAAGAGGAGCGCTTCACGCGGAAGAAGCACGACGAAGCCTTCCCGCACAAGGCGATTCGCTATTGCCTCGATGAGGCGAGCGGCTTTGAGATCGATGCGGTCGCGTTCTACGAGAAGCCGATTCAGAAGCTCCATCGCATCCTCGAGACGAGCATGGGCACAGCGCCGCGCGGCCTTGTTCCCTTCGTGCATGCGGTGCCCTCGATGATGGGCAAGCTCTTCATCGAGAGCGAGGTGCGCGAGGCCTTGGAGAGGCTGCGCGTGCCCGGCGAGCCACCGCTCCTCTACCCCGAGCACCACGCCTCGCATGCCGCGAGCGCCTTCTATCCATCGCCCTTTGAGAGGGCCGCGGTGCTCACGCTCGATGGCGTCGGTGAGTGGTCCACCTCGACCTGGGGCATCGGCGAGGGTGCGTCCCTCACGCTCCAGGCCGCGCTTGAATTCCCGCACTCGATTGGCCTGCTCTACTCGGCGTTCACGTATTTCTGCGGCTTCAAGGTGAACAGCGGCGAGTACAAGCTGATGGGCCTCGCGCCCTACGGTGAGCCGACGTTTGTCGACGCGATCCGTGAGCACATCGTCGACATCAAAGAGGATGGCTCCATCCAGCTCGCGCTCGATCACTTCGGCTACGTCGATGGCCTCGTGATGACGAATGAGAGGTTCGCCTCGCGCTTTGGAGGCCCAGCACGCAAGCCCGAGGATCGCATCACGCGGCGTGAGATGGACCTGGCGCGCTCCATCCAAGAGGTGACGACCGAGATCGTGCTGCGCATCGCCAAGCACGTGCGCAAAGAGACGGGGATGAAGCAGCTGACGATGGCCGGCGGCGTATCCCTGAACTGCGTCGCCAACGGTGTGCTTCAGCGCGCGCGCATCTTCGAGGAACTCTGGATTCAGCCCGCAGCGGGCGATGCAGGAGGCGCGATTGGCGCTGCGCTCGCGGCCTACCACCAAGGCCTGAGCAAGCCGCGCAGCATCACGCCGGGCGTCGACGGAATGAACGGCGGCTACCTCGGCCCCGAGTGGCATGCCGACGACATCCGCGCGTACTTGGAGCGCGAGAAGCTGGTCTTCGAGACGCATGAGGAGGAGGGCGCATGGGCTGCACGCTTGGCTTCCTTGCTCGCGAACGAGAATGTCGTTGGGCTCTTTCAAGGGCGCATGGAAGTGGGCCCGCGAGCGCTTGGCCATCGCTCGATCGTGGCCGATGCGCGCTCACCGCGGATGCAGTCGGTGATGAACTTGAAGATCAAGCAGCGCGAGAGCTTTCGCCCATTCGCACCCGCCGTGCTCGCCTCGCACGCGCACGAATACTTCGATCTCGATGCACCCTCCCCTTACATGCTGCTCGTGGCACCGGTGCGTGAGGACAAGCGCGTGAAGGATGCGAGCCCACCTGCAAAGAGCGATGACCTCTTGAGCGAGGTGAATCGCATCCGCTCGGTCGTGCCTGCGATCACGCATGTCGATGACTCGGCGCGTGTGCAGACGGTTGAGGCGAGCACGAGCCCGCGCTTCTTTGCGCTCCTCACGGCGTTCGAAAAAGAGACGGGCTGCCCGATGCTGATCAACACGAGCTTCAATGTCCGTGGCGAGCCCATCGTCTGTACGCCCGAGGATGCCTTCGCCTGTTTCATGAGCACCGAGATGGACTACCTCGCACTTGGGCCCTTCATCCTCGCGCGCAAAGCGCAGCCTCATTGGGAAGACAGCGCGCGCTGGATGCGACGCTTTGCCGCAGATTAGAGGAACGTATGCGCATCAAGCACATCACCAAGAGCGCCACAAACCTCCTCAAGAACCTCGGCGCCTTTGCCTGGGAGAACAAGATTTGGTGGATGCTCCCGCTCGTCTTGGTGCTCGGGTTGCTCGCCTTCGTCGTCTTCAGTGGGCAGGCCGTGACGCCCTTTGTCTACACGCTCTGGTGAGTGTGGCGTCACCAACACTTGACCATCGCGACCTGAGCTAGCGACCATCCCCAGGCATGTCACCCGTCGTCCTCGGTCATCGCTATGAGCTCGTGCGCGAAATCGCGTCCGGCGCGATGGGTGCTGTGTACGAGGCGCGGGACCTTCAGCTCGGTCGTGTCGTGGCGGTGAAGATGCTGCGTCCCGAGCTCGCCGCAGATGGCGCGATTCGTCGTCGCTTTCATCGCGAGTCCTCGATCCTTCGCGCCATCGAGCATCCAGCCGTGGTGCGCGTCCTCGATGTCGGAAAAGACGAAGACGACCGCGCGTACACGGTGATGGAGTTTCTCCGCGGCGAGACACTGGAGTCGCGCATCGCACGCGAAGGGCGCGTCGATCCCAGCGCGCTCGGCCCCATCCTGCTGACCCTCGCGGATGCCCTCGCGGCCGTGCACGCGCAGGGTGTTGTGCATGGCGACCTCAAGCCGGCGAATGTGATCTTGCTCGATGCGAGCGAGTCGTGTTGCGCGCGGCTGGTCGACTTCGGGCTCTCCAAAGTGGAAGGGCTCGATCGCCTGACGCGCACGGGTGAGCTCGCGGGGACGCCCATCTACATGGCACCCGAGCTTGTGACGGGAGGCGTTGAGCCCGATGCGCGCATCGATCTTTATGCGCTCGGTGTGATCGCCTACGAGGCGCTTTCTGGGGCCACGCCGTTCGCGCTGCACAAGCATCCGGGGCAGCTGATGTTCGACATCGTGATGGGCAAAACGACGCCGCTGGATGTGCGCATGCCTGAGCTCGCCAAGCCCATCGCCGATGCCGTGATGCATGCGATCAAACCCTCTCGCGAAGAGAGGCCCGACAGCGCGACCCAATTGCGCGCACAATGGGCCCGCGCCTGGCAGATGAGTCAGCGATGAGAACGATGAGAACGCGACGCCCTGAGGGTCGCAGCTACGCCATGATCAACATGGGCAATGAACGAAGCGTCGGTTATGCTCCACGGCGCACGCGCATTCGAAGGATGACGAGAAACTGATGGCGAAGACCTCCACCTCGAAGACGTCGAAGACCTCCTCGGGCCTCACACAAAAAACGTCCAAGGCCCCGGTTGCAAAGGCTGCCCCCGCACTCGCTGCAGGTTCTCCTCGCACGCAGCCCACGACGTCCCTCGGCAAGTCGAAAACCAAGGCAGTGAAGGCGCCCGCTGAAGCGGCCAAGGGCAAGAAGGTCGCGACCGCGCCGAAAGCTCCGCCCGCGCCGCCCAAGCCTGCGACGGCGATTCCGATTCGCCCGATGGGCCCGCCCAAGCCCGTCGTTCAGCTGCGACCGGAAGTGGCGCCGCCACCGCCGCCCAAGGCCGTGCCCATCATTCTTGAGGCGGGTACCGAGCCCAAGCCTCCGGCACCGCGACCGACGCGTCCGCCTGCACCCATCACGGGTACCGCGGCCATGAAGACGCTCGCGCAGCGCCATGCGGCCACGCTGCGTCCCGCGACCGACCCGATGGAGATGTCGAGCGATGCCGCACGCATCATCGACTCAAACGACCCGAACGCGGTGCTCGCCCTTGGCGATGGC
Source organism: Sandaracinaceae bacterium (assembly GCA_044373065.1). Classification (GTDB taxonomy): domain Bacteria; phylum Myxococcota_A; class Polyangia; order Polyangiales; family Sandaracinaceae; genus JAFLCL01. The sequence continues at coordinate 15,290 of JBILQT010000061.1, read as the reverse complement.
ATGAGCTCGGAGAAGCTCGTCAACGCGACGTGCAAGACGGTCGACGACATTCTCGCGGCCAAGCCCGATTTGCTCGTGGGCCTCGTGGACCGCTTCGTCGTGCTGATCGCGTCTCCGCACAAGCGCACGATTCAGAGCGTTGCGCTCGCGTTGCCGGTGATGGCGCGTGTCGCGCCTGCGCGTGTCGCACGTCATCTGCAGGCGTTGACGGAGCGCTTCGAGGAGACGAACGAAGTGGGCAAGGATGGCCTCGTCTCGACGTTCGCGGCGCTCTGCATGGCCTCGGTTGCGTACCAGAAGCGCCTTGAGCCCGTGCTCGATGTCGCGCTCTCGACGGCGGACGCGAAGACCTTGCAGCGCTGGGCGGAGATCATCCTTCCCTCGCTCAAGGGCGAGCCGCATGCACGCGCACGCGCGGTGGTTGAAGGGCGCTTGCCAGCGCTTCCCCGTGTGATGGCGCAGCCGATCGCAACCTTCCTCGGCATCAAGCTTCGGCCGGTCGTTTCGTGACGCAAGAGAGCGCCGGTCAGGTCGCCTGGATCACCGGCGCAGGGAGCGGCATTGGCAAAGCGCTCGCGTTTGAGCTCGCAGGCCGCGGTGCCCACGTGATCGTCTCGGGGCGCCGTCTCGCGAACCTGGAGCAGGTCGCCAAGGAGATCGAGGCGCGTGGTGGCAAGGCCACGCCGATCACCTGCGATGTCTGCGACGAAGACGATGTGCGGCGCTGCGTCGAGGACATCGTGCGCGAAGCAGGTCGCCTCGACGTCTGTGTCGCGAACGCTGGCTTCTCAGTCTCTGGCTTCGTCACCAAGCTGAGCGCGGAGGATTGGCGCAGGCAGTTCGACACGAACGTGGTCGGGGCTGCGATGACGGCCAAATATGCGATCCCAGAGTTGATGAAGCAGGGCGGCAGGCTTGTGCTGATCGGCAGCGTTGCAGCCTTCGTCGGTGCGGCCCGCACTGGCCCCTACAGCGCGTCGAAAGCAGCGCTCCGTGCGATTGGGCAGGTGCTCGCGCTGGAGCTTCACGGCACAGGCGTGAGCTGCACGCTGATTCATCCGGGCTTTGTCGAGAGCGAGATTGCGCAGGTCGACAACAAGGGCGTGCACGACGCGGCGCGCGATGATCACCGCCCGAAGCAATTGATGTGGACAGCCGAGCGCGCGGCGCGCGTGATGGCGAACGCGATCCACAAGCGCAAAGGCGAGTACGTCTTTACGGGGCACGGAAAGGTCGGGGCCTTCCTCGGACAGCACGCGCCGCAGCTCGTGCATCTCGCGCTCACCCGCGGGCCCGCAGCCAAGGCCGCGAAGAAGATTCGTCCCGACGGCTGAGCCTCACGTGGACTGTGCTGCGCCAAGCCGCTTTGAGCTTCACAGCGGAACGCACGGTTGGCTCAGCGTGGTGGCGGTGGCATTGCTCCTTCTCGTCACCCCGACAGTCAGCACCCGCCACCCGGCTACCGTTCTGGCGTTGATCACCTGGCCCGCTCTGCGTTTTCTTTTCTGGGGTGGACCGCGCTCGATCGAGGTCACTCCGGGCAAGGTGGTGATCTCGTATTGGCTGCGCCGCACGCGCGTGATCCCAACGCACACGCTGCAGCTTCAGGAGATGGAGGACGAGCTTGTCTTCATTGACGGCACCGACACCTTCGGCATCGAGAACGCGCTCTTTGAGCCGGGTGAGGCGCATCGCTGCGCAGTGGCCATCGCGGCTGTCACGCCCGCGCCCGCACGCCGCCGAGCCCATCAGCCCTGAGGGGCCGTCCGCGCTGTCAGCACATGGTCGCGCCAGGCGCCGTTGAGGAAGAGGTAGTCGCGCGCATAGCCTTGGACATCGAAACCGAGGCTGCGTAGGAGCGCCGCGCTGCGGAGATTTTGTGGCTGGTGATTGGCCTCGATGCGGTGAAGCCCCAGCTCGCCGAAGGCGAAGTCGACGACGCCGGAGAGCGCCTCGCGCATCAGGCCCTGGCCCTCGCAGGCGGCATCGATCGAGAAGCCGAGACGGCCGCACATGAAGGCGCCTCGCTCGATCTGCGTGAGGCCCACGCTGCCGACAATGGCGCCCGTGTCACGCGCGACCTCACGCGATTTCGTGAAGAGAAAGAAGCGGTAGCTCGTGCCCGCGAAGCTCTGATCGGCGTAGGTGCCGATGCGGTCGTTCCAGTAAGGCAGTGTGAGAAACGAGGCGGGGCGCTCGGGTTCCCAGGTGCGCAGGTGCGGCTCGTTCCGCGCGTAGTAGGCAATGATGTGCTGCGCCTCGTGGAGGTTCGCCAAGCGCAGGGTGAGGCGCTTGGTGTCGAGGACTGGATGCCGCATCAGTCTTCCGTGATGGGCGTCAGCGCAGAGACCGGGACCACACCGCGAATCGCAACGCCATCATCGACGGCGATGTAGACATCGGCTTCTTCGCCCTGACGCGGTGAGAGCTCGCGCGCGTACGCCGCACGGCGCAGCGTGGCGACGTCCTCGCCGTAGAAAGACACGTGCGTGCCGGCCACAACGCGGAAGAGGTTTCCGGTCTCGCTTGCAACGCGCGAGGGGATGCCGTCCGAGGTGGGGCGGACGGGCTTGACGCCGATGGCCTCGATCGTCGAAGGCGTGAGCTCGGCGTGCAGGTAACCCACGAGGTAGGGGCCCACGCCAACGCGCACACCCGACCAGCCATCGCGCTCGCGAAGGACGACGACGGTGAGCGGGGGATCCAGCGGCGGGATGCGCGCGACGACGGCACCATCGGGACGGTCGTAGAGCACGAGCTCTTGGCCTGCGGGCGTCAGGCGTGGCTCGCCTGCGTTGAGGCCAGTGTCCGCAACATCGTTGGGCTCCGCTGAGACCCAGTCCGCAGGCAGGCTTGCGGAGTAGCCGACGAGGCCGTCATCGACCTCAGACCGGCCGAGGCGAGGACGCACCACCACGCGCCAGGATCCATCGCCGTTCTGCGAAAGCAGGCTGACCGGATCGCCGATGCCGACATAGGTCGGTGTGCCCTCGACACGACCGCGCTGCGTCGCTGTGCTCGCGAGGCGATTCACCTGCGCCCAGGCATGCACCACCATCGAGCCGCCCACCGTCACGGGCACGCGCTGACCTTGCACAGGCCCCTCGATGCGCACGCGCACGCCAGGCCCAAGGTGACCAAAAGCGGGCGCCTGCTCATCAGGCCCTGCGAAGAGCGCGGGCGCACGGCCGGACGTTGTGATCAGCACCTGCGGCCATCCCGTCGGCGCATCACCGCGCGGAATCGTAAGACCGCGCGGGGCGGGGGGACGTCCACATCCGACGAGGGGCAACGCGCCCATCGCGACCACACACGCAGCAACCCAAAAGCTATGACGACGCATGCGGTGGAGTTACCACGCCGGGAGGCGCCACATCAACGAATCACCCACGAGCTTGATGAGACTGACGAGCACGGCGAGGACGATGGCGATGCGCACCGCACGCTCGGAAACACGCATCGCGACGCGCGCACCGAAGAGCCCGCCCAGGATGGAAGCGGCCGCAAGCACCAAGCCGCGCGGTGCATCGATGTGCACTCCGCGGGCTGCGAAGACGGCGAGCGCAACGACCGTGAGGCCGAACGTCGCGGCACTTTTGACGACGTTGGAGACGACGGCATCGACCTGAAATGCGTGGAGCAAAAAGAGCATCGCGAGGATGCCGACACCGGCCTGAAGGAAGCCTCCATAGATGCCGATCGCGAAGAAGCCGAGGTACATCGCGGGCGTCGGCTCGGGCAGCGACGGCTTCGCATCGCTTGGCTTCTTCGCCATCTTTCCCTTGGGCAGAAGCGAGAGCGCGAGCATCAGCACCATCGCGATGAGGATGGCCACGCGCAGCTGATCGTTGCCCAGCATCGTCGCGAGAAAGGAGCCGATCGCACCGCCGAGCATCGTCGCGAAGGTGAGCCGAAGCTCACGCGCGCCGACATGCTGACCTGCGCGTCGGTAGGTGAAGAGTGCGGCGGCCGTCTGGATCAGGATGCCGATGCGGTTGGTCGCGTTCGCGCTCGATGCGTCGAGGCCCGAGAAGATGAGCGCCGGGAGCACGAGCAAGGAGCCGGCACCGGCCACGGTGTTCACCGCGCTCGCGAAGAGCACGACGACGAAGAGAAAGGCGAGCGGCAGGAGCTCCATCATGCCTTCAGCACGGCCGCCCAGAGCGCCGCGGAGCGCGGGCTTGCGAACTGCACAATGCGACGCGCGAGGTCGTGCTCGCCCGCATCGGTGAAGCGCATCGCAAGAGCCCGGAGGGCGACGAAGGTCAGCGCATCGTCGTTGGGAACTTTCGCGAGTGCATCGAGCGCACGCACCGCAGCGTCTGTGCCCTCCGAGCCCAGCGCGAGATAGGGCAGGAGCGCCGAGGTTCGCCACACATCACCACGCTCCACGACGCGCTTGGTCACGGACTCGAAGAAGGCACGGGAGGCCTCCGTACGCCCCTCGATCGCGTCGATCTTGGCGAGTACTTCCTCGGCGGCGACGCGCAGATCATCGTCCAGCGCACGCTCACATTCTGCGAGCACGCGCAGCGCCATCGCGCGCGCCTCCTCCCTTGCACCGCAGACGAACTCGGCCTCCGCGACGTTCAGACGCGCCACGCGCACGCGCCATGGCTCGGAGGCGCGCTCTGCGGTCTGGGCCGCGCGACGAAACCAATCACGCGCCACCTCAAGGTGTCCGCGCATCGTCGCAAGCTCGCCCATGCGCTGCTCGGCGTAGGCGATCGCGGGCTGCTCCATGGGGTCGTCGGCATCGCACGCTGCAAGACAACGCTGCGCAACGGCCTCGGAGTCCTCGTAGCGCTCCAGGCAGAAGAGCACGCTGCTGACCGTCACCTCGCTCATCAAGGCGAGCGCACGGTTGCCCTCCTCCGTGGCCATCGCACGCGCTTCCTCGGCGCCGCGCAGGGCCTCTTCAAAGCGCAGGAAGTAGTAGGCGACGCGCGCCTCGGCGAGCTTGAGCGAGGAGCGCCACTGCGCATCGAGGCTTGCCCACTCGTGCGCACGCGCGAGGTAGCGCTGCGCACTCTCGACCAGGTTTCCCCAGCCCGCGCGCTCGATCGCCCAGAGCCTTCGCTCCCAGGCCCGTGCCTTGTCGCCCGCGAGAAAGAGCAACTCCGAGACGCGTGCGACAACATCCGCGCGGTGCTTTCCAAAGCGCCGCTGAAGCGCGTTGGCCACATCGAGAAAGACCGCGCGCTGCGTCGGCGACTCACCCTCAAGGTGCTCGAGGATCGCATCGCGGTAGCCTCGCTCGAAGGCGAGTGCATCGCGCTCTGCGTGCAGCACACCGCGGAGGAGCGCCTCCTCGATCACCGCATCGACATCGAGGGTTGGTGCCGACGCGATCGAGAGCGCGAGGGTCGCGCGCTCAAAGTATCCGCCCAAGAGTGCCGCGCGTGCGAGCACGGCCTGCGCATCGGTGTGTTCAAGAAACTCCCAGGGCGTGCGCGTCGCGGGCTCGCCTTGAAAGAGGTCGTCGATCGTCTTGCCCTTCGCGAGCTGAAAGCCCTCCGCCTCCTGTTGGAGGAGCCCCTCACGGAGCCATGCCTGCACACGCACCGCGACCTGCCCGGGCACGCCCACGAGGCGCGGCGCGACCTGCGAGGCGAGGCTTGGTTCGAGTGGCAGCGTGGCCTGCAAGAGCGCCTCGCGTGCTGCGATGTCGAGCGGCTGGAGCGCACAGACCTGCGTCGCCGGATGCGCGAGCACGCGCTTCCAGCGCTCCGAGGCGCCCGTCACCTGAGCCGCCTCGTCCTCATCCCACGTTCGATCGTCCGTCGCCGTGATGGCGTCGCTTCGCAGCGTGACGACCACCAGCACGGGCACGTCGTCCGCTTCGAGCAAGCGCTCCACAAGCTCACCACCGCCATCGCGCGCCCACTGCACATCATCGAGCCAGAGGTACATCGCGCGCTCGCGTGCGGGCTCTCCAGCACGACCTCCACGGGTGAACTCACCGGCCCGTGCGGCCGCGCGAAGGACCTTATGCGCAAGGCCTGCAGCCGCATCGGGCGTCAGTGCTTCGGTGTCGCTCGCTTGGCGCAGATAGGAGGCGAGCCGCGGAAAATCGATCCCGCTCTCGACGCCGCGCAGCCAGTCCCAGGCGCTTGTATTCGAGGCGCCGCCGACCACGCCGTGTAGCACCCAACGAAGCCCGAAGGCGGAGGCCGACTCGTTCGCGTCGTAGGTCCCGACAGCGCCTTCCATCGCGCCCGTTCGCTCCACAGTGTGCAGGCCCCAGCGTGCAAGACGCGACTTCCCGATCCCCTCGGGCCCCACCAAGGCCACGACGCGCACGCCGCGTGTCACCCGCACCTGTTCGATGGCCGCGTTGAGGATGCGCTGCTCAGCCGCATGGCCCACGAGCGTCTTGGTGCGAAGGCTCGCGTAGGCACTCGTTGCCGATGCACCGAAGGCACCCAGACCAGGCGGCGCAGGCAGTGTGCGCGGCCCGTCGTAGCCTGCGAGCAAGTCCTCCTCGGAGGTGTTGGATGTGCTGCGCGCCTCAGGCTGAACCGGCCCGCGCGCATGCGGGATGCGGTCGATGACGTAGCGCGAGAGCGCGCCAAACTCGTTGGCCACATGCACCGCAAAGCGCGGTCGCATGCGTGGGTCTGGATGCAGCAGCGACTCCACCAGAAGGCGCATCCCACGCGGCACCGTGAGCCCCTCTCGTGCAGGCGCCTCCCAGCGCACGAAGTCCGTCATCTGGCTGTAGAGCGCGCCAAGCGAGGGCGCGTTCTCGAAGGGCAGCTCGTCGCTCAGCACCTCCGCGAGCAGCACACCAAAGGCGTAGAGATCCATCGCCGGGCTCACACGCGCAGCGCCTGCAAGCTGCTCTGGCGCCATGTAGCTCGGCGTGCCTGCGATGGTTACGCTGCCCTTGCTCGGCTCACGCAGCGCCGCGATCCCGAAGTCGAGAATGCGCGCGCTCTCCTCGCTCACGAGGATGTTCGCTGGCTTCAGATCACGATGCACGACGCCGCATGCATGCGCGGCCGCGAGGGCCTCAAGCACATCGAGAAGGATCGACGACATGCGTGACCAACCCGGCCACACATCGAGGATCTCCTCGAACGACTTCCCCCGCGCGAGCTCCATGACCAAGAAGGGCTCGCCCTGCTCGTCCTGGCCGAGGTCGTAGGTCTGCACGATGCGCGGGTCATTCACGCGCGCAGCAGCGGTCGCCTCATCAACCAGGAGCTGCCTCTTCTCGGGATGCTTTCGCCACACGGGCAGCAGCATCTTGATCGCAACCTCTTGCCCAGAGGGATGATGCGTCGCGCGGAGAACACGCCCCATGGCGCCTGCGCCAAGCACTTCATGGACGCGGTAGTGAGGGGGTTGCACCGGTGCATCGTACCTGAGCGTGTTTGGCGCTGCGGGCGGCGCTGGGCGCTTGGCTGTTGTTGCCGTGTGCGCCGTGGATTTGCAGGTCGAAGATTTCGGCGCGTGGGTAGATGATGCGCGCCCATGCCCGCCGAGCTGTCCCCTACCGCGAGTGCGAGCCCGCTGTCCTTGAGCGTCCGTGCTCGCCTGGCGCTCGGTGCCGTCGCGAGCATCGCGCTTGGGCTCTCGCTCGCATCGTTTCAGGCGCGCTGGAGAGCGCTCGACTTCTCCGGCCACGACCTCGCGTTCTTTTCCGCGCAGGGCTCTTTCCCGCGGTGCTCGTCGTGATGGTGGCCTCGATCGACTGGCTCGTCTCACGCGCGAGCGAGCGCACGCGACGACGCGCGACACGCTCGGCGTGGGCAACCGCCGTGTTCTCCTTCGGCGCGAGCCTCGTCATGGTGCACGGACAGCGCGCGACAGGCGCGCCTCACGAGGTTTTCTGGCGGGTCTTCGAAGTGCTGCCCCCGGGCACATCGATCGTGACCGACTACGGCCACTGCGAGCCCTTCGTGGGCCGAGACGGTGTGCTGGTGTGGGAGCGCGCTCCGGTCGTGGCAGGCGGCGCATCCGGTCACGAGGCACTGCACGAGCGCGCTCTCCTGATCGCGAGCCTCCAAAGCGACGACGCGCTGGTGCTCATGCGCCCCTCTGCGTATCGCGCGATGGAGGAAGCCCTGATCGCCTCGGGCGGCGAGGGCGCGATGTCGGCGTGCATGACCACGAGCACGCTCGTCGTCGCAAGAACAGGCGATGCGTCGTGCCCCGCCCTCGCGCAGCGATGAAGCGCGCTCGGCAAGGTTGGCGAGAACCTTCAACAAAACGCGCCTCATGCGCGCTTGATTGAAAGTCCAATGGCGACAGGCGCGTACCCTCTGTCTTCATCTCGGAGGTCTACGTTGCGTCTCTCATCCTCATTCGCCTGCGCACTTCTCATGCTCGGTTGTGGTGCCTCGCAACCCGCAGCACACACAACGCCGGCGGCGCGCACAACACCGGCTGAACGCATGGCGCCGTCCTTGGTCGCTTTGCTGCCGCCTCAGTACGCGGCGCTTCGTCCCGAGAGTGCGCGTATGCAGCTTGAAGCGTTGGCGTCGAATCCGAATGACCCGGGTGTGCTTGCAGATGCCGCGCATGCATTCTCGCGCACCGACACGGCGGGGATGACGCTTGTCTGGGGCCTGATGTCAGGCGCACGCGGCGCGGATGCGGCCACGCGACGCGCGATCACAGAGGACATCACGTACGTGCTCTTGAACCGCATCACGCGCACACCCGAGGGCGCATCGACGCGTCTTGCGCCGGGAAGCACGCCCGCCATCGCGATGCCCGACGGCCATCTCGTCGTGCCCTTCGCACACGTGTTTGAGCAGAAGGCTGGGGTTGCCCTCGTGATGGCGAACTACGAAGGCGAGGTCAACACCGCGGTGCTGACGCGCATGCTCCACACGTTGTCGGACACGAGCGGACCGGCGCCCTTCAGCCTCGGCACAAGCGCGCCCATCTTCGACTGGCTCCACGCCGCGAGCGAGGCAGGGCAGCTCGATGCCTTCGCAACGTGGTTGTTCGAGGGCACGGAGCCCGATGCAGCGTTGGCAGCATGGATGCAGGCGCATCCGTTTGAGGTCGAGAGCGCGCCGATGCCGGATTCGCCGATTGTGATTCGATGAGCACTTGGACCAGAGCCAAACGCGCGCTTCGTTTACGCTAACCCGCATGAACCAGCGGGAAGCGATCAAGGCGTTCTGGACGTGGTGGCCGACTGTCGCGGAGGCCTTCGCGAAGAGCTTCAAGAGTGGGCCCTCGCAGTCCCTCATCGATGCGATGGTCGCGCACGTGGCGGCGATCGACCCAGGGCTCGACTGGGAGTTCGGGCCGGGTGTGAAGAGCACCCATCATCTTTGCCTTGCGAGCAAAGGCGACCCGGCGTTGCGCGTGGTGACCGAGCGCTGGCTTCGCAGCGCACTGCCGGATGCGACCTGGGAGTTCTATCCGGCGCGCCAAGGGAGTGACGTGGGCGCGTCGATGAGCCTGCGCATCGCGGAGTTCGATCTGAAGCTCGACGAGATGCGCTTCGCCGTCGAGCACGACGACAACCGAGAGCTCGTGAACCTCATCGTCGACCATCCGGGCTTTGCGGACATCGATGACGACTCGCTGAAGACACGCATCGCCTTCATCGCGCTCGACAACACCCTCGGCGAAGACGATGTCGAGCGCTGGGTCGGCAGCGTCGTGGTCGCGGAAGGCGCGCTCGATCAATCCATCCCGCTGACAGCGCTGCGCGCACACGTCGATCAGTTTGCAGCCAAGGCCACCGGCGACCGCTGGGCCTTGCTGAGCGGTTCGTTCGACGGTGCACCCGTCTTTGTGTCGACCAACACGGCGATCAAGCGCATCGATCATCTGCTGCTCGACACGCACGTGACGCTCTCGATCACGCTGGCGAACCCCACCGAGGAGGGCCTGCCCACGGACGAGGAGGCTGCGGCGCTCGATGCGATGGAAGACGCACTCATCGCGCAGCTGGGCAAAGAGGCCGTGTTCATCGGACGCGAGACCTCGCGTGGTCAGCGCGAGTTGCACTTGCACGTGATGGAAGGTGGCCCCGCCGCTGCGATCATTGCGCGTTGGCGGGCGCAGCATGCGGGCGTGCACATCGAGTCGTCGGTGGAGAGCGACCCGCAATGGGAGATTCTTCGTCGCTGGGGATGACGGCCGGGAACGCGCGCGGCAGCGGCGGCGAGTGCGACAAGCGATTCCTCGGCGACGTCAGCTTGGCGTCGGCGCAATGAGCGGTCTTGAGATGAACCGACCGCGTTGCGTCGTGCATGCGGCTCACGTTGGAGCTGTCACGTCGAGCTGGCGTGCGAGAGAGGTGGTCATTCTATCTGCAACTCGATTGCAGAAGCGTCCCTCGCAGACTAGCGTCGCACCATGTTGCGAACCTCTCTTCTCTGCGTGAGCGTTGCTTTCGCTCTGGGCTGCGAGTCGCCGCCGTCGGGCGTCGATGCTGGCGTGCTGGCCGACGCCGCGTCGCATGATGCCGGGCGGGCTGCGGCCCAGACGATCTCGGTTGTCCTTGGCGACTCGGAGCGCGGCACCTCGGATGGCGTTGGCGAGGCGGCTCGCTTTCAAGGGGTCACGGCGATGTGTGCCCTCGGGCCCGATCGCGTTGTGCTCAGCGACACCTTCAGCGGGACCCTGCGTGAGCTCAACCTCACCACCCGAGAAGTGCGCACGCTTGCGGGTCGCGCTAACGAGCCGGGGGTGGTGGACGGTTCGCTCGCGGAGGCGCGCTTTGCAGGTCCGCGTGGGCTTGGCTGTTATCCCTCAGGCAACGCGCTCCTCGTCGCAGACAACGGCGCGCTGCGGTACGTCGATCTCACGACCGGACAAGTGACGACGGTTGCAGGGCGCTCCGGTGCCGCAGGCTACGAGGATGGCTCGGCAGTCCGCGCCCGCTTCGGCTACTTGATTCACGCGATTCAGATCACGCCCGATGGCCAGACTGCGGTCTTCTCAGATAGGTCCAATGACGCCATCCGCGCGATCGACCTGGAGAGCTACGAAGTGCGAACCGTGAGCGGACCGATGGCCGGTTGGGATGGACCGGGAGGGCTCGCGTTTGACCCGGCGCAAGCCAGCCCAACCGAGGTGGTGGTCGCCGATACGTTTGCGGGACGTCTGCGCGCGGTGGAGCTCACCACCGGCAACCTTCGTGAGCTTGGCCGTGTGTCGAGCCCGCAAGGTGTCGTCCTTCACGAAGGCGCAGCCATCTCTGCGGGCTTTGAGAGCGTCGTCACGCGCACGCTGCTCGCCACCGGCGAGTCCACGCCGCTCACGATGATGTTCGGAGGGACATTCTCCTCACCGCTCGTGAGCAACGGCGCGCTCATCTATGCCGAGCTTGCACGCGGGAGCATTCGAAGGCTGGCCCTCGAGACCCTCGAAGACACCTCGATCGCCGGCTCACTCTCGCCGAATGGAAGCGCCGATGGCGATGCGCGCACGGCACGCTTTGAGTTCATCGCGGACGTGGCTGCAAGCGGCGACATGCGGCTCGTATTCCTCGCCGATGCAGGCAACAACGCGGTGCGACGCGCACTCTTTCTGGCGGATGGATCCGTCGACGTGCAGACCCTCTCGATCCCCACGCTCGACACACCCGCAGCCCTCGCCCTCTCCTCGGATGCGCGTCAGCTTGCGGTGGCCGATTACGAGACTGGGACGGTCCTTGAGCTCGCACTCAACGAGGCAGGCCAGGTGCTCGGGCAACGCATCCGCGCCACCGGGTTGGAGGGACCGCGTGGCCTTGCTTGGGGCCCCGAGGGTGCGCTCTTTGTGGCGGAGCAAGACGGGAGGCGCATTCGTCGCATCGATGTCAGCGACGAGGTCTCCGTGCACGCAGGCACAGGGCGGATGGGTGCGGGCGATGGTCCCGCGCTGGAGGCGACCTTCGGCGAGCCCGTGGGCCTTGTCGCAAGCGACGAGGGATTGCTCATTCTCGATGCAAGCGGGGCATTGCGCTGGAGTGATTTCGCCGCGGGAAGCGTCACGACATTGAGCGCAGGGCAGGCCGAGCGCGAGCCAAGCGATGGACCGCTCGCGGAGGCCACCTGGAGCCTTCCGATGCGCGCGGTGACCGTCGACGGGGGATGGCTCGTCGTCGACCGAGGGGCAGGCACACTGCGCTTGGTCACGCGCGGTGAGGCAGGGCAGGTTCAGACCTTGGTGGGCTCCGCGCAGCGCGAAGGGGGCCTTGCCGCGGGTGCAGTTGTCCCGCTCGATCAAGCGGCGCTGGGTGGCGCCTCGTCGCTCGTGCGCATCGACGGCGGTTGGCTCGTGGCCACCGACACCGCGCTTCACCGGATCGAAGGGGATGCGTTCCTTGCGCGCTGAGCTGAGTGCCTTGGGCTTGGCCCTCGTGGTCGTCGCCTGCGAAGCGCCCGCAACCTCACGCGATGCCTCGCCCATCGATGCCGCGCAGCCTTCCGCCTTCGCGGTCGCGCTCGGCACAGGAAGCGCGATGTTTGAGCCGCTCGATGCGGAGGGCACGTTGGTGCTCGAGCGAGGCCCGCAGGGCCTGCAGCATGTCTATGTGAGCGTGCGCGCCCCGGTCGAGGAGGGGCTCCACGAGGTCGACGTGATCATCGAGCGCGATGCGCGTGTCCTCTCCGCGCCGACGCGTCTGCGCGTTCCGTTCCTGCGTGAGACAGGGCGTGAGGCCGAGGCGACTGGTCTCCTCGTGGTCGTGCCAGACCCATCGGGCTTCACCGAGGGTGAGAGCGCGAGGCTGCGCGTGCGCGTCGAGGCCGCTGGCGCGTGGGGGGCCTCCGAGCGAGATGTTCGCCTGCGCTGGTAGGTCGTCAGTCCTCCGATGACGATGGAGCGAGCGCCGCCGTTGGGAAGCACTCGAGCGCGTCACGCACCGATGCGATGGCCGCGCAGAGCTCGTCTGTGTGCGCGGCAAGTTCACGTTGGTAGAGCCGGGCCTCATGCACGTGGGTTCTACGGGACGTGCAACTTCGGAAGCAGCCGTGATCTCGGGTGCGGACGAGGGCGCATTGCTCCTCCGCTGGCGCCTGTTGAACCTCCCGAAGGTGTCGACGTCCGTGAGCGAGCAACCGTCGTCGACACGCGCGCGCATCGTTCGCAACCTCTTCGACCGCAGACCACTCCGCGTCGTCTGCAGCGCGGTGTCTCATCACACCGAATTCGAGACGTGTAGCTTGCGATGCGAGGTCACGGAGATCGGATGGAGACTGGGTCAGATGAACCGACCTGTCCCCGTAGGCGACCGCCGTCGCCATCACGGAGGTCGAGTCACGGAAAAGTCGGAGGCGCAGTGCCCGCCCAGCACCATCCTCGAGCCGCCACTCCTCCGATGAAGTCTCCGGATCCTCGCCGATGCGTCTGTACGCGAGAGGCTGCTCCCAGGTGTCCGCGAGGCGGGCCATGCATGCACGCAGGGTCTCGCGCTCGCCCGTCAGTGTCGGTGGAGCGGAAGGAACCTCGGGCGCTGACTCGGCTGCCGCCTGTAGCTCGGCTGCCGCCTGTGTTTGCGCCTGTGGCTCAGCTTGAAGCGAGGCAACCTCGTTCGCGGGCGAAGAAGCCGTCGGTGCAACGCCACAGCCGATGAGCGTCATGGCAATCGGGAGGAGAAACCGCATCGCAGAACGATATCAGAGCATGCGCACTCTCTTCGCTCGCACCTGCGCCACTCTCCTGCGCCTGACGCGCTCTCTGGATGTATTTTCTTGGGATGAGCCTCTCCCTAGCCCACCGGCGATTGCCACTCAGCGAAGGCCTCGCGCTCGACGCGAGCGAAGAAGCACAGGTCAACGCAGTGCTTCAGTCCGAGGGCGCGGGGACCATCACGCGAGCGCGTGAGGATGTGGAGTGGTCCGGCCTTGAGCTCATCGACGTGCTCCGCAGCGGACAGCTTTCGTACCGCATGCTGCTCTACCCGTTTGGCAGTGGTGTGCTCTACGAGGGCGTCGGCACGAACGTGCTGCTCCACGTCGTGCAGCACGGCATCGAACTCTGCGAGGGCACGCCCGACGCGCTGGTGGCTGAGCTGGCGGCAGCGTTCGCCCGCGATGCGAAGAAGCTCGGCATCCGCGAGTCGATCGACTTCCGTGCTCCAAAGCGGAGGCCGAAGCCGCTCGCACCTGATGCAATCCTCGCGCTCGCTGAGCGCAAGGTCGCGCGTCGTCAGAAGCTCAGCGACGACGAGGTGACCGCGGTCTTCCGAGCGTTGAGGAGTGAAGTCAGCGCGCTCGACGGCTCCATAACCGCGGCGCGATTGTCCCCGCTTGGACGGCGCCTTGCGACGGTGATGGCGCGTGGCGGCCGCTTCCTGCTTCGACGCCTCAGCGACTTCGGGCTGCCGGGCGAGTCTGGTGCGCTCGAGGTCTGGCTGGGTCTAAGAGAGGCCACGGGACTCCACCGCGCCCTCCAGGTGAAGGGCAGCGAACAAAGCATCCTCGAGCACGCCCGAGCCGTCGTGAAAGGCACGCTGGATGGTGAGGCGTTGATCGACGCCATCAGCGCACTCGCAGAGGCTGAGTCCATCTTCGTCCTCGACCGCATGCTGCGCTTCGACGATGCGGAGCGCATGACGTCGTTTCCCTAGTAAGATACCGAAGCGGCAGCCGCCCGCTGGTTGGTCAAGCTTGTGAACCGCCTTGGCGCGAAGGCGGTCGCGAAGGTCGGCGAGTTGGTCACGCTCCCAGGCGGCGGCACGCCCCCCCGAATCTACGTCTGGTCGCAGGTGACGCCGAACATCGCGGCGACACCGAGAAAGGTCGCAGCCGAGCTCCGCTGCATGGGCGAGGAGGAGCAAGCGCTGCTCTCCGAGATCCTCGCCAAGCTCCCAGACGCGGAGCGCATCCTCTCCGGGGAGCCGAGCAACGCGACGAAGGCCGCAAAGCCCAAAGCGACGAAGGCCGCAAAGCCCAAAGTCACGAAGGCCGCAAAGCCCAAAGCGACGAAGGCCGCAAAGCCCAAGGCAACCAAGGCCGCAAAGCCCAAGGCGACGAAGGCCAAGTAGACCAAGCGAGCAGCGCCCTCGTTGAGAGCTCGTGCAAGCGAGGCCGTGCGAACGTCTCCATGCGTCGAGGCGGTTTCGCAAGAGAACCTTCGTCGACAGCTTCGCTGATGCATCGCGCCTCGACCGCGCGCGGAACGGCTACGATCAGAAGCGAGCGATCAACGCCGCTCAAGGCAAGCGCCCGCGGCTCCGAAGAGCGGCAGGCGTTCAGCCGATGCGGTGACGTCGAAACCAACGCGACACGCTAGGACTAGAGCGTGTCTTCAAACCCGCACATCCTCTTTCTTTGAGGATCGACACGAATTCGAGAACGTGATCTACGGTTTCGGTGCGACGTCAC
>JBILQT010000002.1:0-102608 GCA_044373065.1 Sandaracinaceae bacterium | reverse complement strand
GCGGCATCGATCCCTGAATCCATCCCTACATCGCTCGGCTGAAAGCGAACGCGACCGCAAGCCGTCAGCGCAAGGGAAAGTGCCAGCCATGCGAGCTGCGAACGCATCGCGCGATCGTACGTAAATCGCGCCTCGAAAAGAATCGACACGCAGCGGTGCGCCCCGCGTTTTGCGCCTGCACCGCCACACATGCCGTACGCTCTTGTCATGAACTTCACGCATTCACTTCGCGCCACCGCCCTCGCATCTGGCCTCGGCCTGATGAGCCTCGTCGGCTGCACCAATGGTCCACCGACCTCGTCGTGCCCCGGTGTGGGCTGCCTTTGCACCGATGCGACCAACTGCATCTGCGCGAATGGGTTCGCATGCAACCGAACCTGCGGCGCGGACTGCAACATGCAGTGCAACGCGAGCGCGAACTGTGACCTCACGTGTCAGAGCACCTGCAACGTCATCTGCGCTGACGGCTCGGACTGCCTTGTCCGCGCGACCGCCAGCGCCAACCTGAGCTGCGCGCCGAACGCGCGTTGCGAGATCAACGCAGGGCCCGACAGCAACATCCGCTGCGACCCCAACTCGACCTGCGACATCCAATGCAACGGCGCCTGCAACGTCGACTGCCGAAGCGCCTCATGCACGCTGCGCTGTGGAAGCGCTGCAGCCCAGAGCATTTCGACCGTCGCGCAGTGCACCTGATCGACCTGTACCCAGCAGGTTTCAGGTGTACCTGTCAGCATCCTCCTCGCGCGCCGAAACCCATGAATTGCTAGCCAATTCCGCAGGCACGTTTCTTCCGTAGGGCATGCGTATGCCTCGCCCCACCCTGCTCCTCATCGCACTCGTCATCTCTGGCTGCGAAGGTTCCTTCGGGCTTCGAAGCACGAATGGAGAAGCACCACGTCTGCTGGGTGCCCGCGATGCGGGGATGACATCGACCGATGCGGCAAGGGCACCCTCTGACGCATGGGCTGCGCCAGGCGTCGATGCACGCGCCCCCAATGCCACGCCGGATGCCTACGTCGCAGCCCCTGATGCTGCGATGCCGATGCCCGGATGCGGAACGGCCACAGAGCAGGCCGAGCTCGCACTCACCAATGCAGCCCGCGCGACCGATGGTGATCGCCCGCTCCGCTGCGACCCCGCAATGACGGCCGTCGCACGCGCACACAGCCAGGACATGTGTGATCGAAGCTACTTCAGCCACACCAACCTCGATGGCCTGAGCCCCTTTCAGCGCATGAGCGCAGCAGGCGTGAGCTACTCCACCGCGGGCGAGAACATCGCGCAGGGACAGCGCACGCCCGATGAGGTTCACACCGCGTGGATGAACAGCTCAGGGCACCGCATGAACATCCTCAACGGCGCGTTTGGTCGCATCGGGATTGGTCTCGCAGAGTGCGGTGGCCGCATGTACTGGACGCAGGTCTTCGCGAACTGAAGGCGCTCCACGCGACTCGCAATCACCTTGTCTCACAAGGCAATTCAACACGCTCAAGGTAGCCCTCCCAGCCGCCCGCCTCGCTGACCACGGTGATGGCAAGGCGCATCGTGCGTGGGGCAATCGGGTCGCGAAAGACAGCGAGCAAGAGATCGACGTGGCCGCCTGCGCCTTCGCCATGGAGCTCGCCATGGGCAATGCGGCGTGCACAGGTCGACATCACCGTCGCCGTGGTCTGCGACACCTCATGACCGCTGCGCCTGAGTGGCGCGAGCGCGCTCTCCGTCAACACATCGAGCGCGGCCTCATCGGTCTCGGTGCCGGGTGAGAGGTCGACCATGATCGTCGTCTCACCGCCCTCGCCCTCGCTCGCATCGCCTTGAAATGCAAAGAGCGCGTGATGCGCGCGGTAGGCCTCGCCGCCCTGCGCGAACGCCTCTTCTTCAATGTAGGGCGCGGGCAAGAAGGGCATGTCCGGATGCGGCAAGCGGAACTGCAGATGCGCATGCTCGATGCCCTCGCCGCCATCGTGCAAACGGCCCTCGCGCATCGGGTCGCGATCGGATGCGGTGAGCACGCCCTCCGCGTGGGTGGGCGCCATCTTTGAGAGCAGAAAGAGCACGCCGAGGCCGACCACGGACGTGAGCACCGCAAAGCGCATCGCGAGGGCACGTGCACCGCGCGCAATCAACCAAGCAGCCGCGCCCGCACCACAGAGTACAAAGGCCGTGAGCGCCCAAAGCGAGAGCTCCGCACGCGTGTGAAGCGGCTCGGGAACGCCCTCAAGGAAGCCACTGCCGACGATCAACACCGCGATGGCAATCGTGCCGCCGAAGGCCACGGCCATCACCACATCGAGCGGCCGCTGCCTTCGCGGCGCAGCCTTCTGCGGTGCAATCTCGACCTTCTCTGCGTCACGCATCGGGTGTGACCTCAAAAGAAAACAGGACCGCAGCTTCCTGCGATCCCGTTGATTCCAGCGAATGGATTCGAACCATTATTCACGGCTTCAAAGGCCGCTGTCCTGCCTTTAGACGACGCCGGAAGAAGTATCGCTTTCCCTCACAGGAAAGAAGACCTCACGAGGCAGAGACCCGCGCTTCATAGCGTGGAAAAAACCGTCTGCGAATTTTTTCTTCCGCAACGACAAGCCCTTGCAGCACGCCCTTGCGACCTCGCAAGCCCCCTTGCGACCTCGCAAGCCTCACTCCGCGCCAGCGAGTGCGCGACACGACTCGGTGAACACGAGCGCCTTGAGTGCAGTCTCATCGACCTCGCGCGAGACGACGCTCGCATCGACAATGCCGCCCCCTGCGAAGTAGTCGAGCACACCCTCTGCGAGCTGCGCCGTCCGTATCGCGACCGCGAGCGAGACCCCTCCGGATCGATCGATGTAGCCCACGCAACCCGTGTAAAAACCACGCGGATGGCGCTCAAGGCGCTCAATGATCTCCATCGCAGCGAGCTTGGGTGTGCCCGTAATACTACCCGGGGGAAATGTCCCCTGAAGGAGCGCGCAGAGGTTCACCTCGGGCAGCGTTGTGCAGCGCACCGTGGAGACCAAATGAGAGAGACGCGCATAAGGCTCCACGGTGAAGGCGCCCTCCACCTTCACGCTCCCCGTCTCCGCAAGCCTTCCGAGATCGTTACGCATCAAGTCGACGATCATCGCGTGCTCTGCGCGCTCCTTCGCATCAGCCCGCAGCGAGGCCTCGCCCGTCTCCTCACCCGTGCGCGCAATCGTCCCCTTGATCGGCCGTGTCGAGAGCGTGCGTGCGCATCGATCCCAGTCGAGAAAGGTCTCCATCGTGCGTGCGACGAGCGCGCTTCCATCGGGCATCTCCATCAACGCACCGAAGGGCACCGGGCTCGCTTTGCGCATCGCGCGTGCAAGGGCTCGGGCCGGATGCAGTGAGCCCTCGTAGGGTGCGCGCCAGCGTCGCGCGAGGTTGATCTGGTAGATGTCGCCATCGGCAATGTGCTTGAGCGCCGTGCTGATCGCCTCGCCATGCAGCGCACGCGACTCGGCCTCGACGGCGCCAATCAGCACGCTCGATTGCGGCCCGCGTCGCATCGACTCGATGTCTTTGAAGAGTCGATCAAGCGCCTCCTCCGAGTCGCCCACGGCATGCACTTTGTTGTTCAGTCGGTCGCTCACAAGGAGTGCCTCGAAGCGATCAAAATGCGCGTGCACGCGCTCGGGATCACGCATGCGATGCGGGCCCAGACGAAGCCCAAGCGCGCGCATCTGCGACCACGCGTAGTCATACGAAATCGCGCCAATCCAGCGGGGAATGCGCGCATTCTGCAGGCCCGGAATCAGCTCGCCGGGGACATCCTCTGCGCCTCGTTCAAGGCCCTCAAAATAGGCGTCGCTGTCCTCATCGCCGCGAAGCGTGCGCCGCTCCACAGGCCTCACACCAAGGAACGAAAAGCGACTGCGTGAGGAGCCATCGTTGCCATCGAGAAAGGCGATCGAGAAGTCGCTCTCGCGGGATGCGAGGAGGGCGAGGGCATCGACGTGGAGCTCGATCGGGCGCGCGAACACCGCGCGTCTTTAGCCATGGGATGCACTGCGCGCGAGGTCTCTCGAAATGTGCGCGCGCTTTACCGCGTAGGGCCTGCACGGTAATGCCTCGCACCTTGTCTTCCACCTCCACGCGCACGCTCATCGCAACCTTCGCCCTCACGAGCACGCTGCTCGGTTGCAACAACACGGCGCGTCCGCCCTTTCGCATCGAGGTCGTGAACGCGCAGGGACAGAGCCCGATCCTGGGCGCAGCCTCGGGGCGTCTCTCGGTGTCCGTTTCCCAGATTGGCGAGATGACGCGCACGTCATCGACCGACCTCGCGGGCGGCACGTTTCAGCTCGATTTGCCCGTGGGCAACTACACGTCCTTGACGCGCATCGATGCCACGTTGGTACGCGATGGTCTGACGATGTACGGCTCAACGGCTGAGTTTCCGCCACTGCAGTACCCTTTCATCCGACTCCTGATGGTTCCGGCAGGCACCTGTGAGCGTGTTGCCACGCAGTCACTGGTCGTGCCTCGCGCAGGCCACGCAATGACCTCGCTGACGCACCTGACGATGGGCATTGGAGGAGCGCGAGGCGACGGGACACCGACGCAATCCATCGAAGGATGGTGGACACCGCAGCTCACCGACATCGAAGGGAACGACACGAGTCGAACGCTTGATCAAGCCATCGCGCGTCCCCGCGCTGTCACCCTCACCGATACGCGAGTTCTCGTGGTGGGTCCCACGGCGTCCATCCTGGATGTCAGCTCCAGTGTCACACCAACCGACTTCGACATGCCGCTCACTGGGCTGCACACAGGCGCCGGCGAACTCTCCGCACTCGTGAGCCGAGGGCTCAACGCGGGTGCTGTGCTGATCGGGGGCGAGGCCAGCGCCAACGTCTCCTGGGTCGCCGTCGACCGAAGCGTGCAGACAAGCCCTCTCCCTGAGCCACGCACGAGCCCAGTCGGCATGCGTCTCTCGACGCCCGATGAGATCCTCGCAATGGGCGGCAACAGCGAGGGCAACCCGCTTGGCGCAGTCATTCCGACGGCACTTGGCGTACGCATGAATGTGCGCAGCTTCGGCCCAACCAATGCACGTCACGGCGGCTGGCTCGCACCCTCCGCGGACCGTCGCAGCGCGCTCTACATCGGCAGCCGCGACGGTATGGGCACGCTCACGCCCGAGACCTTCCTCATCACCGGCTGCCCTGCGGAGTGCAGCGTCACGCCGGGCCCGATTTGGAATGACGCGAGAGAGAACGCGACCTTCGTCGATGGGCCCGATGGCACCACGTGGATCCTCGGCGGCCTGGAGGGCACGACGAGCCTGGACACCGTCGAGCGCATCGTCTGGGATGGCGCAACACCTCGCATTGTCTCTGCCGGTGCGCTCAACACGCCGCGTGAATCGGCCGCCGCTGTGCACCTTGCAGGCGGGATGATCCTCATCTCGGGCGGTCGCAACGGCAGCACGATGCTCAGTGACTTCGAGCTCTGCGCGCCCGCATCGCGCTGAGTGCATCCTATTGCGATATGATTTCACAACGATTGCAATAAGAATCAGACATGAAAAAGGACGCCCCGGGGGACGTCCTCTTTTCGTCTCTGCTGAGACTCGTCTCTGCCGAGACGCTCAGTCTTCGATCTGAATGCAGACGACAGTGATGTTGTCCTCGCCGCCGTGCGCGTTCGCCAATGCGACCATCTCGGTGGCCGCACGACGTGGGTCGCCGCCTGCTGCGATGGTGAGGGCGAGAATCTCCTCGTCGGTGATCATGCCCGAGAGGCCGTCCGAGCAGAGCATGTAGAGGTCGCCGGGCTTGGGCTGCTCGGGGACGAGATCGACAACGACCGAATCCTGCATGCCGAGCGCGCGGGTGATGACGTTCTTGGGGAGCTCCTCGCGCTGCTCGTGCGTGAGGTCGGGCATCACGAGGAGGTAGTCGTTGAGGAGCGAGTGGTCGCGCGTGAGCTGCGTGATCTCGCCCTTGCGGATGCGGTAGGCGCGGCTGTCACCGACGTGCGCGAAGTACATGCGGTTGCGCTCGCGCGAGACCAGCGCGCCGACGACCGTCGTGCCCATGCCGTGCACCTCGCGATGGCGCGAGGAGGTCTCGTAGATGCGCTTGTTCGCGACGCGAATGCCGGTGATCAACCGGTTCTCTTCGATCGTCAGATGCGGATCGAAGTGAAAGGGCCAGGTCGCATCTTCTTTGGCCGTGGCCTGAAAGAAAGAAGCGATCGTATGCGTAGCCATGCGGCTTGCGACATCGCCTGCGCGATGACCGCCCATACCGTCTGCCACGATGTAGAGGTCGAACTCCGGAAGGATGCAAAACGAATCTTCGTTGTGCTCCCTCGTTTGCCCGACGTCGGTCACACCTGCGGCGACAATCTGCATCCGAGGAAAGGTCGCGAATTGGCTGCCAACCGTCAAGGAGTTCCTTCGTGATCGCAAAGAAGATTCTCCCCCTTTCAGAAATGAAAAGGCGCGCACGCGCAAGACCACTGCACATCTGAGCGCGGCTCGCTGCCCCGAAATCTTGTCGCCGAAGACAAGGGATGGTTCAACGCGCAGCGCTGTGGGGACACAGCACTCGAGTCAACACGGGGTGTTGTGTCTTCGAATCCACCATGCCCCGAGCGACCGCTTGGGACGGCTTTTCTTTGGAGTCCTATGTCACGACTTGCTCATTGGTTACCCGCCATCGGCGCGCTTGCCGTTGGAACCTTCGCCGCGAACACGGCCCACGCGGAGATCCTCCGCATCACGGCCGACAACTACATCTACGAGGTCTACGTCGACGGTGTTGCAGTCACGCCCCTGGGGCCCAACGCACTCAACTGGACTGCGTACGACGACTACAACCTCACGCTCGCTCCAGGGCCACACACCATCGCCATCCGCGCGGGTGACGACGGCTCGGTGATCGCCGGCATGATGGCCGTGCTCTACGCCGACGACATGAGCGTCATCGCAGCGACGACGAGTGCCAACACACGCACGACGATGACGGACCCAACACCGGCGATGTGGTTCGCACCCTCGTTCGACGATGCGTCTTGGTCGGCCTCGTTCACATGTCCGACAGCCTCATGGGGCGCGACGCTCGACTGGGGCCTGATGCCTTCTGTCGGCGGTCAGATGGTCTGGGGCCCGAGCAACTGCACAGGCTCAGACATGGGTCGCATGCACTGGTTCCGCTGGACGGGAATCACCGTGCCCTGCATGGCGGGCGACTGTGTCGACGGCAACGCATGCACCTCGGATGTGTGCAGTGGCGGCCTCTGCAGCAACCCTCCGGTCGCAGCGGGAACCTCCTGCACGGGCGGCGTGTGCAACGGCTCGATGACGATGCCGATGTGCGTTGCCTGCATCTCCAATGCGCAATGCGGAGGCGCGACGCCCTTCTGCAACGTCGCATCCAATCGCTGTGTCGCATGCCTTGGCGACACGGACTGCCCAGACACCAACGAGTGCACGACCGATCGCTGCCTCTCCAATGTTTGCTCGCATACGTCCGTCAGCTCAGGGACGCCCTGCGCGGGCGGCGTCTGCAACGGCGCTGCGATGCCGATGTGTGTGGCCTGCGTGAGCGATGCGCAGTGCAGTGGCGCCACGCCCATCTGCGACACGAGCGAGAGCCGCTGCGTTGGGTGCCTCTTGGATGGCCAGTGCAACGACGGCAATCCGTGCACGACGGATCAATGCATCGGGCGAACCTGCGCGGCGACCTCGCTTCCCGCGGGCTCGATGTGCGCAGGCGGTGTCTGCGACGGGGCCGCATTGCCGATGTGCCTCGAGTGCTTGCGCAACAGCGACTGCAGCGGCGCCACGCCGATCTGCGATGTCGCAGCCAACCTCTGCGTCGAGTGCACACGCAACAGTGAGTGCGGCCCACGCGGCGTCTGCACGATGAACCGCTGTGGTGACAGCGACACAGACGGCGATGGCGTGCCCAACGACACCGACGCGGACTCGGACAATGACGGCATCACGGATGTGAACGAGAGCGGCGTCACGGGCTCGGACCCCTCGCGCGACAGCGATGGTGATCGCATCCCGAACTACCTTGATTCGGATGTGCCCGGCTTCGTCGATGCGAACACCGATGGCGTCGATGATCGCCAGGATACGGACCTCGATGGCGTGCCGAACTTCCTCGATCTCGACAGCGACAACGATGGCATCACGGACATCTGGGAGAACGGCCAAAGCAGCCTCGATGCCGATCGCAACGGACGCGTCGATGGATTCGTTGATGCGGATCGCGATGGATTGGCATCTGAATTCGATATGAACGATATGGATGCGAGCGTCATCACATCCGGCTTCGCCGTGCTCGATACGGACATGGACGGAACGGCGGACCTGAGCGACCTCGATGCCGATGGCGATGGGCTCTTCGACATCGTCGAGGCCCGTGGTGAAGACGGCAACGCCGATGGTCGTGTGGACTCGTTCACCGATGCGGATGGCAACGGCTTGGCTGCGCTCGTCGACCCGGCCGAGATGGGCACGCCGCTTCTTGTGCCCGATACCGATGGCGACACGCGCTTCAACTTCCAAGACGTGGATGATGACGGCGACAGCATCCTCACGCGCTTCGAGGCACCGGACGCGAACGGTGATCGTGTGCCCACCGATGCACGCGACAGCGACATGGACGGCTTTGCGGACTACCTCGACGCGGACGACGACGGCGACCGTGTCCCGACGCGCCTTGAGGCGCCTGATGCCAATGCCGATGGCGACCCGAGCGATGCACGCAACACCGATGGCGACCTCGTGGGCGGTGATGTGCTGCCCGACTACCTCGATGTCGATGACGATGCGGATGGCTTGAACACCCGCGATGAATCGCCCGACCCGAACAGCGACAGCCTGATCGACGATGCACTCAACACCGATGGGGATGCGGTCGCGAACTGGCTCGATCCAGATGACGACGACGACGGAATCCCAACGTCGACCGAGGTGCGCGACGGCATGACGCACGGCAACGATGTCGACGGTGACGGCCAGCCCAACTGGCTCGACCTCGACTCGGACGGTGACTCGCTCACCGACATGATCGAATGCCCCGCGGGTGTGGATTGCCCAGGCACGGGAGGCCGCCCGGACTACGTCACGCCGATGATGGGCGTGGATGCTGGGCCGGTGCCGGATGCAGGTCGTCGCGACAGCGGCATCGCAGCGGCGGATGCAGGCGTGGCCTTCGACAGTGGCTCGCGTGCCGACGCAGGCCCCACGATGGGCGGCCTCGCAGGGGGTGCATGCGGATGCACAGCGGTGGGCGGAGGCGCATCACGTAGCGGTTGGATCTCGCTACTTGCGGGCCTTGGCCTCGTGCTCGCAGCACGTCGCCGTCGCAGTCGCTGAGGTCAGAAAAGCAAAAGCGGAAGGGCGCGTTCGAAAGAGCGCGCCCTTCCGCTTTTCACACTATTGCAATACGATACCAACCGTATTGCTACGGTATCCCAATGAAGACGCCGACGATGGCCGGAGCCCTGAGCGTGATCGCGATGAGACCTTCGCCGTAGGCTTGTGTGCCGACAAAGCCGCCGCCCGCGAGCACATCGAAGGCCACGCCGTACTCGCCCCACTGCTCGCCGATGAACGTATTCACGTTTCCGTTGGAGGAGACGCTCGTCGATTGGACTGGGATGGCGTGATCGGGGAACCACGAGAAATCGAAGCGCACACCGCCGCGACCACCGAAGCCCACAGCACCCGGCTCAGCACCTGTGAAGCGCACATCGGCCTCGGCGCGAAGGGCCAAGCGAAACTGGCCGTAGTCGACTTCATCGAAGACTTCACGCACTGGGAAGTACGAGAAGTCGACGGAGGGACCGTGCTGAAAGCTGCCGCTCTCGTGCGCCATCAGGACATAGCCAAGGCCGAAATCGAAGTCGCGGTTGTAGAGCTCGGGGACGAGCGCGAGCACGTGGATCGAACCGCGGTAGTGAAACTGCGCGCCCACCCTGGCGGCGCTTGGCTCCGCGTCGCTGCCGCGCATCGAGCCACCGACGACACCACCACCGAGGCGATGCTCGCTCGGCAACATCGCGACGGGAAAGCAACCTGAGGAGAGCAGCGCGGACGTGAGTGCGATGGGCGCGAGGGCGCGCTTCATTCGCTCTTCCACCCGATGCGGTTGTGCGAGCCATCGCAGTAGGGCTTGTTCGCCGAGGCGCCGCAGCGACAGAGGAAGAGCTCCTTGGCGCGTGCGATCGTGCGGCCTGTTCCGCTCGTCATCTCCAAGTTGCCGATGACCTTCAGCGGGCCGTGCAGTCGCGGTGAGATGCGCACCTCACCATCCCTCGATTCAAGCGCTGCGCTCTCACGGGTTGGCGGCTCGCCTGTCGCCGAAAAGCCTGCTGCCGTATGGCTTCCGTCGCAGTAGGGCTTGTTCTTCGATTGCCCGCAGCGGCAGAGTGTTGCGCGCGTGGAGGGCGCATCTTCGTGGCCCTCGATCACAAGGTGTGCGCGTATGGCGAGCGGGCCGTTCTCGCGCACTGCGATCGTGTTCACACGCGGCGCTGCCTCCTGCTCCACGCCGTCCAAGCGCTCCACTTGAATCGCACCCGAGGGACAGTTCTGCGCGAGCGCCAGCAATGCATCGGGCGTTGCGCGGTCGGGATAGATCCACTCGCCTTCCACGTTGGGCACAAAGACATCCGGCCTTGTGAGCACGCAGTTGCGTGCGTGGATGCACTTCTTTCCATCGAACCGAATGACTGCCAGCTTGCCGCGAATTTCTTCCATCGCGCGAGTGTACCGAAGCGTCGCGGAAGATGTTCAGTCCCGCATGTCGGGCTGCGAGACGAGCTCATCGAGGAGCATGCCCGCGTTGCCGCGTTGGCTTCCGCTACCGACCTCAACCTGCGCAAGCTCGCGTGACTCTGCATCGCGGATGACGAGCGTCGGCGTCGTACCAAAGAGCCCGCGGGGGAGTTCTTCAACGCTGCCTCGGAAGACAAGGCGACCCGTGCCCGTCACGCAGGCGACGGCGTCGTTGCTCGCGAGGTAGAGCTTGCCGTCCTTGAGGATCGCAGCACCCGTCGGATCAAAGTGCAGCTCGACACGCGCCTCGGACATCCCGCGTGCGCCCTCAAGAATGTGCACGGCGCCTTTTTTCTCATATCCAATTGCCGCGATCACGCGGCCCTCGTGGAAGAAGAAGCGGCGCACCTCCATCGGGAGTGAGGCCTTCCAGACGAGCGCGCCTGACGCGCGATCAAGGGCAATGAGCGTGCTTCGGAAGGCGAGAACGAGCGGCGTCTGGGATGACATGCGCGCAGTCTCTCACGAGGTGCGCCGTCGGTTCTCAGGCAGAGACTGTCGCCGAGGAGGCGATGCTTCCTGCATGCTTGGGGGATGCGCCTCCGCCCGTTTCTTCCGCTGACTTTTGTATCGCTGCTCTCGGGCTGCCCAACGCCAAGCGCGCCCGATGCGTCGATGCCCGCAGATGCGCCGGACGCTCCCTCCGAGGACGACGCGCGCGATGCGTTTCAGCGCGCCGACGCGAATGCCGATGCGTACTTCGAGCTTCAGCCCTTCACGCCTCCGACGAGCGCGCACATCACCTCCGACCGCGCGTACTTCCGCGATGCCGCAGGCCGCGTGCGCATCCTGCGTGGTGTGAATGTGCGCGTAGAAGACATCTTCGATGTGCGCCTCGATCCGGCGCGCTGTCCCCCGCCAACCGATCTGCTCCAAGAGGTGCCCGCGTTGCCTGACGCAGAGCTACTTCGCATGCGGCGCCTCGGCTTCAACGTGGTGCGCTTGCCGATTCAGTGGTCCGCGATCGAGCCCACACAAGGCACCTTCGATGAGACCTATCTCGATCGTGTCGAGGCCCTGGTGACGCGCATGGAAGCCGCAGGTCTCTATGTGATGATCGACTTTCATCAGGACGCCTGGGGCAAGGATGTGGGCGAGGATGGCGCGCCTGGGTGGACGATCCCAGAGGGCACCACGCTGCTCTGTGGGCCGCTCGGAGACACGCTCGCAACACGTCGCGCGAGGACGCTTCCGCTCTTTGGTCGCTTCTTCAACGACACGGATGCCGATCCGATCGACGCCACGCTGCAAGAGGCCTTCATGCGGATGGCGGCGCATGTGGCGGCGCGCTTTGCGGATCACGAGCGGGTGCTCGGCTACGACCTCTTCAACGAGCCCATCGCGGATGACGCATCGATTCAGCGCTTTCACGCGCGCTTGGCACCGCGCATCCGAAGCGCGGATCGCACACACCTGCTCTTCTTCGAACCCTCCGCGACACGCAACTTCACCGACCGCGGACCCCTCGCGAGTGAGCCCTTCCCCGATGCGCTCGGCGCCTACGCCGTACACCTCTACACGCTCTCGTTCTCCGACCCGCGCAACGAGCTCGACACGGTCACACGCGCACGCCTTGAGCCCAACATCACCCGCGCGGCACTTGAGGCCGCGAGCTTTCAAGCGCCGCTCTTCGCTGGCGAGTGGGGCATACGTCCCAACTCACCAGGCTCCGCCAACTACGTGCGCTTCATGTACGAGTTGCTCGATGCGCAGTTCGCAAGCGGCGCGGTCTGGGTCTGGAAGGAGAACTCGCAGGATTCGTGGGGCTTCTTCGACTACGCGGAGGGCACGTTCACCGAGCGCGCTTCGGTGGTCGCGGCACACGCACGCGTCTACGCGGAGACGATCGCGGGGGAGCCGATCCGGATGGCCTATGTGCCCGAGACACATCGCTTTGAGCTGACGTACACAGGCCGCATGGATGCCGCGCCGAGCATCATCCACTTGCCTGAATCGCCTTATTTTCCTGCCACATTCGAGGTGTCATGCGATGGGCGACCGCTCACGGGGGTCAGCGCGAACGCCGAGGGGAACATCGAGGTGGTGTGCCCTGGTCCCTTCGAGCACACGGTGGTCGTCACTGGGCGTTGAGGCTTCTCGCAAGGGCCCACCGTCTCGGCGTCATATTGTTTTCATATCGCAATATCCACAGCGTGAGACCCGGGGCTCAGCGGTCGACCAGAACAGGAGATGGCTGTACGCCGCGTTGATGTTCGATGCCGACTCGGCGGCGAGCGTGAGGGTGACCTCGCTCGGTGGCGTTCTGGGTACTCCCTCAACCGAGCCGTTTGCGCCGTCATGGCTGACGTACGGAACCACCCACAAGCTCGCGAGCGAGATCGCGTATCCCTCGCACGAGAAAAACGCCGACCGAGCGCCAACGCGGCGTACAGCCATATTCTTTTCCTATATCCATCATCTCCAATCGCGACGGGAACACGAGAGAGAGATGACTGAACGCCGCGTTGATGCTCCTCGCACGAATGCACGTACAGCAACGGAGTTGCGAGCATGCGGAGTCTCGTGGCCAACTCGACCGCGAGCGTGAACGTGCCCTCGCTCGGTAGCGTTCCGGGTACTCGCTCAACCGAGCCGTTTGCGCCGTCACGGCTGACGTATGGCTCTGTCGCTGGTTTCCCTCTCGGGAAAGTACCCAGAACGAGCCGAGCGAGACCAGGTGGCCCTCGCACGAGAGAACGCCGACCGGGCGCCAACGCCGTGCACGGTTCAGTCATATTGTTTTCATATCTCAATCATCTCGACGTCCGACAGCGCCGCAGCTACTAAGGCAGAGCCTCGTCGGGCGGCTTCTTGATGACCGTCCCCAGCGAGAGCTTCGCAGCGCGCTCCAGCACCGCACGAAGCCTGTCGTCCTCGATGTTCTCGAGGGCCACCTCAAGCGCCATCGGGAGCTTCGCGATGGGCACCACACGCAGCTCCTCACGGGGCTTCGGGATGATGCGCTCGGGCAAAGGGCCCGCCTTCGCGCGCATCGAGATCACGCGCGCCTTGGGCACCCCACGGCTCACGCGCTCGAGGATCTCCGTCACGCGGAGTTGCACCTCTTGGGCCCAGGCGGACGTCGTCGTGTGGATCGTCAGCACGCCTTTGCGCAGCGTCACCGGGCGCGCATTCTTCACCATGCGATGCGGCATCGCGCGCTCCCAGAAGGCCATCACGCGAAAGAGAATCGCGTCCTCGGGCTCGGCCTTGGGGAAGATGCGCGGAAGGAGCTCATCGAGCTTGGCCATGCCGCCTTTGCGACGGCTCGCGCGACGCCTATCGGCGAGCACATTCGCGGGGACTTCGAACTTTCCGTAGGGCGTCTTGAAGTTGAAGCTGCGTGGCTTGTGCTCGTCACTCACGGCGAACTTTCCGGCTCATCAGCTTGGCGAGCGCCTCTTGCGCGCTGGTCTTGCCCTCGATGAGATCGGCCATCGACTCCGAGATCGGCACGTCGATGTTCTTGCGTGCGGCATGCAGCTGGATGCGACGCGCGATGACGACACCCTCGACGTACGCGCTCGCCTCACGCGCCGCTGCATCGAGTGAGACGCCGCGTGCGAGTGCGCGACCAAGGCGCACCTCGGGGCGCTCATCGCCAGCGACGGCGGCCATCAGATCACCAAAGCCGGCCATGCCTGAATAGGTGCGCTCTTCGGCGCCAAGCGAGATGCCGACGCGCGCCGCCTCGGCCATGCCGCGCGTCATCAGCACGCTCGTCGTCGCAGGGCCAAAGCCCATCTCGCGTGCGTAGCCAAGGCAGAGTGCGAGCAAGCCCACGAGCGCCGAGCTCGTCTCGCAGCCGACCAAATCTTCCGTGTGATAGAGGCGCAGCGTGGGCCCCGCGATGGCCTCGCGAACGGCGTCACCCACCTCGGGAAACTCGGAGCCAACGATGCCGCCACCGGGCGTCCCATCGGCCAAGCACTCCGACGAAATCGGCCCTGCAAGACAGCCAATGCGACGCGCAGGCGTGAGGCGCCTGAGCACATGACTGACGGGCTCCAGCGCCTCACCGACAAGGCCACGACTCACGTGCACGAGGTAGTGCCGACCATCGATGTGCTTGCCGAGCTCCACCGCAATCTCCTCGATGTGCACCGAGGGCACGGCCAAGAAGATGATGTCCGATGCGGCCAATTGCGCCGGATCCGTGACGGATTGAATGCCGCTCCCCTCCACCGCTTTGCGCGAGAGCAGCTTCACCGAATGACCACCACGCTCCGCCGCCTTCGCGAGCGCGACGCCAAAACTCCCACCACCCCACACACCGACTTGCATCTTCGTCATGGTCATTTCCGTACGATAGCAAACTGATTTCAATAGGATTCGCGGCTGCTTCAGCGACGACACAGGAGCACGGAGCCACCCGCAATGGGTTCGCCGCCACCGCCAATCGGCACCCAACCCGGAGGTATGTTGATCATCCTCCGCTCTTCGAGGCGTTCGATCTGACCGTGATCGTTCGTGTCGATGCTCTCCTGCCGCGCCACAAAGCACTGCGTGAACGGCCCCTGCGCCTGCGCCTCCACCGGACGCGATGTCACGAGCCAAGCCGTCGTTGTGCTGCAGACCGTGCCAATCGCACAGCCAATCAAGATCAGTTTCCAGTCTTTCATCGTGCTCTCCGTGAGTTAGCGGGTGGCTGGTTAGGGGCGACAGAACAGCACCGTGCTGGGGCCATTCGTTCCTCCAGCGCTCACAACAGTCCACCCCGTTGGAACCCGAATGAGCCGATTGGCCTGAGGTGCCTCGACTAGGCTCTGATCGCTGACGTCTACCGACTCTTGTCGGGCGAAGAAACACTCTCGCCAGTTAACTTGCGGTGCTTGCTCCTGCGCCTCCGCTGGTCGCGAACCGAACACCCACGCGCCTGCGCCCATGCCGAGCATGCCGATGAGCCCACCGGCGACCACCAACTTCCACTCTTTCATCGTGCCCTCCACGTTCAGGTTCCCATCCGCGCGATCTCACGCGCCGCCGCAAGATTCGCCTCATCCGCCACGCGCTCGGCGTAGCCCACCATGCGGTTTTGGTAATATAGACATAGTGTCGGATCCTCCAGGAGGATCACGCCGTCCTTCTCGGTGAGGATCGTCCTTCGGTGGTAGCCGACGAACGCTGCGATGACGCGATCGATGAGCGCGTCGGGACTGTATGTCTGCGACTTCTGCGAGAGGTGCACCTCGCCGCGTGCGGCCATCTCCTTGAGCTTGTCGAGCACGACCGTGAGCTCATCGCGCAGGTCTTCGCGCTTCATGCTGATCTCGCCGCGATGACGAAGGCGGCCGAAGAGGTCGACGCCGGGCGTCTCTTTGACGAGCTTGCGGAAGAGCACGTGCGAGACGATCTGCGTCGCCATGAGCACCGTCTCGCGGGAGAAGGCCTCTTGGATCACCTGGCCAAGCTCGCGCGTGTAGGCCGCATCACGGCGCACATCGAGGCAGGCCTTGCCGCGCTTCATCACGTACGAGCTCACATCGATCGTGCGTCCATCGGGCGCCATCGAGCGGCCCTCTTCGTTCACCTTGTTGCCGAAGGGGTCGATGGGCTCACCGAAGCGGATCACGCAGGCGCTCTCGACCGTGACGAGCTTGCGGAAGAACGCGACCCAGCGATCGAGCTGCGAGAACTCATCGTCGTCGATGATGTAGCGCGAGCGACCGGCCTCCTTGAGCCAATCTTCCACGAGCGTCTCGGCCTCGAGCACAAGGCCGTAGTTGATCGTCGTCGGTACGAAGAACACCGGGCGAGAGAGGCCCTTGGTGTGATTGCGGCTGAAGGCCTCGACGGCCGTTCCTGCCAAGCCGAGCTTGAGCTTTCGCTCGACCATGCCGGAGCGTGAGCGCGTGCCGCCAGGGAAGAAGAGCGAGTGGTAGCCGCGCTCGATCATCACGGTCGAGTAGGCCTTGAGCGCGTCTTTGTAGAGCGCTGCGCGCACGCGACGGTCGACGCGATAGGCGCCGAGGTTGTGCATGAAGAAGCTGATGATCGGGTTGGTGAAGAGGTTCTTGCCCGCGCCGTACACGACGGGCGGCAGGTTCTCGCGCATGAGCGCGTAGCCAAGCGCGACCGAGTCGAGGTTCGACGAGTGCGTCGGCACGTAGACGAGCGTGCCCTTCTTCGCGAGCTTGCGAAGCAAGTCGGTCGAGCCCTCGGTGCGCAGCATGTCGTCGATCGCGCGGCTGCCATGCGTGAGGTCATGCGGGATCGAGCCGGGCTTCATGATGCTCGTGAGCAGATGCGGGACGGCGTTCGTGGCGATGCCGTAGACGCGCTCATCGAAGTTGCCCGCGATGTCTTTCACCATGCGCTCGGCGATGTTGGCGAAGAGCTCTTTGCGCTCCTTCTCGCTCATCTTGCCGACGCGGCGCACGGTGCCCTTCCAGAAGCCGAGGCTCTCCTTGGCCTCGTCATCGCGCTGCGCTTCAAGGCGTCGCACTTCCTCGTAGGCGACCTCGTTGATCACGTATTCGAGCGCGAGCTTGTCCGTCTCGCAACGCTCCTCCATGCGCCGCACGACCTCGCGCACGATGTCATCACGCTCGGCGTTGAAGCCGAACACCGGCGGGTCATCAGGCTTGGGCACGTGCGCTCGAAAGCGCGGGAGCATGATGGGCTTCGTGAGGAACTGCTTGAGGGCTCGCGCGGGCGTCTTCATGTCGAGGCGGATGATACCGACATCGAAGCAACGATGTCTGCGCTCGCGCCTTCAACGCGCGTTCAACGCGCCTTCAACCCTGCGTGAGCCAATGCTCAAGGAAGAAGAGTCGCTCATGAAAGAGGTGCCCATCAAAGGGCCCTACAAGCGGGCGAAGCGTGGTCGAGACCTGAAGCATCACGAACACAAAGAGTGCGCCCCACATCCAGATGCCGCGCAAGGGTGCGGGATTCAGCGATTGAAGGGCCCGCTGAAGAAGGCCCACGCCAAAGCCGCAGCTCACGAGCAAGAAGAGCAGGTGCAAGGTGCCCATGAACGCGCTCGATGAGGTTGCCTGCGAGAAGACCCAGGCAATCGGCGCAAAGCCCACGAGCAGGATGCCCATCAGCGCGAGCGACATTGTGAGCGCGCCCCATGTCTCCTTCGCACTCTGCTGCGCGCCCGAGAGGCACGAGAAGATGTGGAGGCTCGGAAAGCAGATGAGGGCGCAGAAGAAGAGCCCGAGGCTCACCTTGAGTGGGACGAGCAAGAGCTGAATGCCACCTCCGAAGATCGCCATCACAAGGCCCGAGATGGACATGCTCACAAAGGCCAGGGCCATCAGACGAAGCGTGGTGCCGTTGCTCTCGCGGATGCCATTGAGCACACGCTTGGGCGATTGAAGCAGTGCCTCGGCGACCGCGAGAATGCTTGTGGGAGGTGCGCTTTGCGCCGCATCCACCTCGGCCAACTCGATCGGGCGCGCGGGCTTTGTGGGCTCCGACATCGACACCAAACTCACGCTCTCCACCACATCGTCTTCACGCATCTCAGCCTCCGCTTGTGACGAGGATGACGAGTGAGGCGCGGTGCGTCTTCCGCGATGCGGTGAGCGGTTCAGAACGCGAAGCGAGCGGTCGGCGTGGGTCATGCGCCCGAAACGCGAGAAGCCACCTCGAAAGGCAGCTTCTCATCGTGGGTCAGACGCGTTGACCCGCGGGTCAACATGTCGATGTCTTTGGCTCAGCCCGCCATGGCGGTGAGCTCAGCGGTCGGCGCGCCGACCACCTCGACGCGGCCGTTTCCAACCGCGCGAAGGAGCTCGTTGCGATCGACGAGGCCCGCGTCTTGAAGCGCGCGCATGTAGCCATCGGCGTAGCCCTGAGCACGCATCATCTTGGCGTAAGCGCCGCCCTCAAAACGGGTGCGCGTAACTTCAGCGACGAGGGCGCGGACCTGAGCGAGAAGACCTTGCTTGTTCATGTTGGACTCCGGGGACGAGAGCGCGTTTTCGAGAAGCGCGCGGAATGACGAGATGACCTGTGAGTGCCGAATCACAGATCGCGCGTCAAAAAAGTGCGCGGAAGCGCTCGCCACAGATCCCCGGCGCTTCAGCGGGAAGCGCTCTGGACGGCGTCCACGAGGTTGCGCATCCAGCGCTCGTACTCGTCGTTGCGACCCTGCGCATTGAAGTCGAGGCCATGGCTCTCGACGTACACAAAGTTCGCCTGCGTCGCGTTGTAGTCGCAGCGAAGACGGAGCTGGTGATCACCGTGATCGAGACGCAGCAAGAGTGCGCCTTCGAGCTGCTGCTCGATCACCCATTGATGCGAGGTCACCGCGCGCTGAAGCATCGGCAGCACCGCGGCGGGCTCCTGAGGTCGAACGAAGGCCGCGAGCGTGGGGGGCGGCGTGTGCACGGCCTCGACAACCTCAAGCGGGGGCGGCGAGGCGACCTGGTCGCGGATCGAATCACCGAGGAAGCCAACCCAGCGCGCATAGAGGGGCGCCGTGTTGGTGCGCTCATCGACCTCAAGCCCCGTGCTGTCGAGGTAGCGAATGACTGCCTGTTGCTCGGTGTAGCTGACCGCGATGCGAAGCGAGGCGCCGCGTGCTGTCTGAAGCGCGATGATCTCCTGCGTGCCCTCTGACTCAGTGGCGTAGTCGCGGTCCGCCAGCGCGCGCACAATCGCAGCGCGCACCTCAGGCAGCGCATGGGCGGTCGGAAAGAGCACGGTGCCTGGGGTCAAGACCGTGTCGACATCTGCCGCGCTCACCGGGCGCGTCGCTGGCCGATGGCCACACGCTGGGGCCACCGTCGCGAGCGCAAGAACCACGAGCAGAGAGCGAATTCGAAGCATCATTCCTCCAACAAAAGAGGAGCCGTTCGTGAACGCGACGTGCGTCTCACGCGGCTCCTTTGTGGGGAGAGATGCGGTCGAAGGCCGCGAGAAATTCCTCCCGATCGCAAAATGAATTTCGCGTGAATAGCCCCTACCAAGGCGCGTCTCAGCGGGCCCCTTTTGCCTTGTGGGACAAGGCATTTGATGCGCTCTCCACGATAAGATCTGCCATCACCCGCACTGCCCTTGAGGTGACCGACGTGCGAGGCCGAATGAGCGAGAAGGGCCGCGTGCGACCGCCGCGCGTTTTCAACACTTCAACGAGCGCGCCCGAGCTGAGCTCCTCCTGCACCATGAAGTGGTAGGTCTGAAAGAGGCCGAGCCCCGCCTTGGCGAGCACCACCCCGGCACGCGGGTCTTCGACACAGCGCAGCGTTGAGGAAGGCGTCACTTCGACATTGGGAGAACCGAAGATCCAAGGCAGGACGCGACCTGTTCTTGGCATGATGAACGTCATGCAATCGTGATCGGCGAGGTCCTCGAGACGCTTCAGCGGGCCCCGCGCTGCGAGGTATTCCTTCGAAGCAAAGACACCCACGCTGAAGTCGCCCAGCTTGCGCGCGAAGAGGCTCGCATCCTTAAGTGTCCCCATGCGCACCGCGAGGTCTGCGCCGTCGTGCACGAAGTCGACGTTTTGGTTCGTGACGTGAATCTCAAGCTCGACGCCTGGGAGCTTCTCCCGCAGCTCTCCAAGGCGCGGCAAGAGCACGTGAAGGCCGAGCGTGATCGGAAGACTCAGACGCACAAGACCGCGCACCTCGGACGCCCCGCTCTGCACGTCACGCTGCGCCTCCTCCAGCAACACAAGCGCAGCGCTGCACTTGGCGTAGTACGCCCTCCCCTCTGCCGTGGGTTGCAGTGCACGTGTCGTGCGCCGAAAGAGCATCACGCCGAGTGACTCTTCCAGGCGTCCCACTGCGCGGCTGATCGCCGCCTGCGTCAGGCCGAGTGATTTGGCGGCGCGGGTAAAGCTCCCGTGTTCGAAGGCGCGGGTGAACGCGAGGAGACTGGGGAGAGAACTCTCTGCAGCAGTGGAGGCGCGAATCATTCATTACATTTTGTCATGACTGTTCATTCCATGGAATGCCTAGCGAACAGCGCACCCCCGCCGCAGAGTGATCGTCATGAGAGGCGCGAATCCCGCACCTCCACACGAAGGAGAACGCCATGACCCGCATCGCCATCATCGTCACGAGCCACGACAAGAAGGGCAGCACTGGAGCCGCCACGGGCGCCTATGTCGCCGAGATTTCGCATCCCTACGAGGCCTTTGTGAAGGCGGGCCACGAGGTCGAGTTCATCTCGCCCAAGGGTGGCCATGTGCCCCTCGATGGCGTGGATCGGTCAGACCCTGCGAACGTACGCTTTCTCGATGACGCGGAGCTGATGCTGCGCCTGCATCAGAGCATCCCCTCGAAGAGCGCGGACGCCTCACGCTACGGCGCCGTCTTCTTCGCGGGTGGCCACGGCACGATGTGGGACTTCAAAGATGACGCCCCGCTCAGCGCACTCGCGGGCATGGTCTACGACGCAGGTGGTGTCGTGGGCGCCGTCTGCCACGGCCCGGCTGGGCTCGTGAACGTGAAGCTCGCAAGCGGCCGATACCTCGTCGACGGCAAGCGCGTCTCCGCCTTCACCAACGATGAAGAGCGCGCCGTCGAGTTGGACAAGGTCGTCCCCTTCTTGCTCGCCGATGCACTCACCGCGCACGGCGCCACGCACGTGCCCGCAGCGAACTGGGCCAAGCAAGTCATCACCGATGAGCGCCTTGTGACGGGACAGAACCCTGCGTCAGCGGGAGGTGTTGGCGAGGCGATGGTCGCGCTCCTTGGCAATGCGTGATCAGCGCGTGAAGGCGGATGCGAGATCGATGCGCACGGGCACCGCGCTGTAGGCACGGATGCTGGGGTCGATGCCGAGCTGCCCGTAGCGGTTGTCGCCCCAGCAGAAGAGCTCGGTGTTCGTGCGCGCGCAGGTGTATTCGCCGCCGCAATAGACCTGCCGAATGCTCTGATTCGGAAGACCCTCGACGCGCCTGAAGGCGTTTGTATCGACGCTTACGCCAAGGCCAAGTTGGCCACGATCGTTGGCGCCCATGCAGTAGACGCCCGCAACGTCCGGCCCTCTTTCGGCCGGGAAGATGCGGCAAGTGTGACCTCCAAGCGGGCCTTCCGTGGCGATGCCTTCGGATGTCCAGCGCGCGCCCAGATGCCCACCGACACAGGTCGTGTCGGTGCTCCCGATGAGTGTCGGAATGGGCGTGCCCTCGGGTGCGTCCGTCGGGACGTAGCGCATGCCGAGTTGACCGCGATCGCCGCGTCCGACGCACAGAGAGCCGCGCGTCACGTCGAAGGCGCAGGTGTGAAGCGCACCGATCGCGACAGTGTTTCGGATGTCGATGCTGATGCCCGTTAGCCCAAACTGGGTGGGGATTTCCATCTCGAACGTGGGCCTCGTGTGGAGGAGTCCTGCGCCCGGAACGGTGCCTTCGATACGCCACGCACCTTCACGCCATCGCGCGCGCGTTGCACCGCCCAAGATCATCGGCTCGACGCCACCGAGAGCCCCAGAGAGGCACGCTGGGCCTTCAGGGGTTCGCGCACAGACATCGTCGAGCCCGACTTCCAAGTAGCCATTGAAGCGCATGGGAAGCACCTCGGGCGTGGGCACGGGGCCACCCCAACAGACAATCTGATCGAGGGCGGCGACGCAGGTGCGCAGCTCACTTGCGGCAAGGGGCCGAAACGACGTCGTACCCGCCAAGTACACACGCTGGTTGATGCGTGTCGGGAGCGTCCGGTCGCGCGGTGCGCGCCAATCCGCTTGGCCCACTTCGTTCGCGCCCCAGCACACCACCTCAAGCTCCGAGCCAACGACCGCACACACATGGCGCGCACCTGTCGCGACAGTCTCGACGGCACATGTCGATGCCGTGCACGTTGGCATCGCGGCATCGTTCATTGCGGGTGGGCCACCGCTCCACGAGGGGCTTGGGTCGCAGCGAAACGTTGTGCCTCCGCAGCCGATCATCGAGGCAAAGAGCGCGAGCGTGAGGCGATGTGAAAGCCTTCTTTTCATAGGCTTACACGCATGCCGAGGTTTGGGATGAAGATGGCTGGGCCGAGGACCTGACTGCAGGTCGCGTCGCTCGGAATGCCTGCGCCAGGCTGCGGGCAATCAAGACCAAAAGGCTCTTGGCTCATCGTGAGATTGACCCACTCCAGCGAGAGACGAAGGCGCGACCAGCCTGCATCCCAGGCATACGCAACGCTTGCATCGAGACGGTAGTAGGCATCGAGTTCGCGCGTGTAGCGACCGAGGGTCGATGCGCCCGAGACGAAGAAGATGCCCTGGGCTGCGCCGCTCCGAACGAACGCGCGCACACCTGCGGTGAAGCCTCCTCCGGGGTTCCACAGCATCGCGAGCTGGAGGATGTGCCGGATGTCGTAGCTCGACCGATAGGGCAGCCCGAGCACAGGCTCCAGATCGTTCCAGGCGAGCGTGTAGCTGAGCGTGCCGGAGAGCGGTTCGGTGGCTGCGAGCTGCAACATCATCTCGGCGCCGTAGGAGAAACCATTCGTGGTGGGACGAATGCCAACGGGCACGCAATCGCCTAGCGGACGGGCGCAAATCGCATTCGAAGCATCGGCGAGCAGGAATGCATCGGCGAGTGCGATGCCCTCGTAGCGCTGCACATAAACCTGCGCGAGCGCATCGAGAATTCCGACTTGAAGACGCGCGCCCAACTCGGCCTGCATCGCCGTCTGCAGGCCTTGCTGGATGGGTACCTCGGAGAGGCCTGGAAAGGGCAGATAGAAGACGAGCGGCTGACGACTCACGCCGACTGCAACGTGCCATTCGAGCTCGGGCAGCACGCGCCAATCGAGCGAGACGCGCGGGTCGAGTGCGCCTTGCACTGCATGCCCCACCATCCACTGATCGAAGCGAAGCCCGGTGTGCAATTTCCAATCGGGATGCAGCTGAAAATCGAGATCAACAAAGGCGCCTGCAACACTGCGTGAGGCTGAGTTTGCAAAGAGCGAGTCCGCGCGTAGCGGAAAGCCGGGCACGGTCTGAAGGCGCGCGTCGGGGCGACCGATGCTGCCGTTCACATCGAGGCCCACATGGCCGCGCACGATGCCCTCGTGGAAGCGACCCCAACCGCGAAAGCCAAAGGATGCGGCATCGATTGCGATGGCGAGCGGGTTGTCGACATCGCCTGTCGTGGATGTCCCGATCACCACGCTGTGGTCGTATCCGCCGCGCAGCGCGAGGCCTATCTCGCCTTCTTCGAGGGCATGCACGATGCGCATCTCGGCGCGCTGAAACATCACCTCGGTCGTCGAGCGCACGCCGTCTGGGAGCGTGAATGCGAGGCGATCTGCGGAGCCCAGGAGCACAAGCTCGAAGCGATCCTGATCGCTGAGTGGGAGCGCCGCGCGCACTTGATAGTCGCCGTAGAAGAGCTCGCCGCCAGGGATCACCTCGCCGATGAAGAGCGCAGGCCATCCAAGGCGAATCGCGCCCTGCAACGAGCCACCACCGACGGGCGCTTCGACGTAGCCATTGAGATCGAGGGCACGAAGCTCGACCTCGCCATGCGGTGCGCGGATGTCGCGCGATGCGGGGTCGATCTCAATGACCGCACCGATGTAGCGACCAAAGCGCGCAGGTGCGGCGCCCGTGTGAAGCCGAAGCTCTCCGAGCATGCGCGGGTGAATCACGCTCGGGCCAAGGCCGAGATGAAAGAGCGCGGGCAAGGTGATGCCGTCGTAGACGTAGAGTGTGCCGGCAGGAGGCGCGCCACGGACGTAATAGAAGGGCACGCCGCTCGCGACGGGCACGATGCCTGGGGTGATGTCGATCGCACGGATCGGGTCACCGAGCGAGCCCGGCTGATCACGAAGACGCTGTGCATCGAGGGTGACGACATCGGGCGCGATGCGCGTACTGCGTGCGGTCGCCGAGAAGACCGGGAGGTCTTCATCAGCCTCAAGCGAATCCCCTTCCTCGGCGACCAAATCCGGGACTTCTTGCGCGTCGGCGGTGGCTGCCGAGAGACCAACGAACGCCCAGGTCAACACCCTTGCCCGCATCCCCCGCACTGGATTCCTACGCCTCGCCCCAAGCGAGATAGCTCTGTGGCAGGAGCCGGTCGTGGGCATCCTCAAGATCCGTCAGCGTGGGGACGAGCGCGCGGATCTTCAGCTCGGCTTCCTCCGTCAGCAGATTCTCCACGTCGATGGCGAGGCTGATGTCGGAGAAGGCCGCGGCCTTGCGCTCAAGCACATCGAAGAGCGCAGATTCGTTCGTCGCAGAACCACCGCCGAGCGTCAGCCGACGAAGCGACTCGGGGAGACGCCGCTCCGTGAGCGCACGCAAGAACGCGGCGAGGTCGCGCACGCCGTCCACAAAGACATCCCTCGCCGAGCTATGCGAAATTGCATAGGCGACCGATGCATCCGTGCATACCGAGACGGCATCACTCGCAAGGCCAATCGACAGCGACTCAAGCTTGGGCAAGCTGGCGCGCTGAAGCGCTTCCATCACCTGCACCGAGAGTGGATTGCCTTGAATCACAAGCGTCTCCAGGCTCGCGCTTGCGAGGGCTCCGACGATCGAGAAATCGCCCGTAAAGAAGGCGTGTCTGAGATTGGGAAGGGCCGCAAAGGTGGCGCTCAGATCACCCAGTCGATTCGTCGATTGCCGCGTCACAGTTTGAAACTCGGTGTCGAAGGCGAAGCGCTCCACCGAAGGGAAGCTCTTCCCCAGAATGGCCTCGGACCAGCGCACGCCCGGGCTCTCCAGGTCGCAGCGCACGTGCACGACGCGCGGTGCGGCACGCTGCATTTCCGAAATCGCGAAGGCGCATGCGGCCGCGGAGACCTCGTCCGTGCCCGACTTGAAGGTGAGCTGCCAGAGGCCCTGCTCGCTCGGTCGCACCTCGACCGTGGTGTCGTCTGTGACTGGCTCTTTGAGGTCTTCCTCCGTGGCCAAGCTCTTCTCGATGACGCGGTAGCCATCACGGGTTCGGAGCCTCAGCACGCGCTCGAGGTGCTCCTTCGCAGCGTCGTCCGTGTCGAACGACTGCGTCACACGCTGCTTGCTCGCGGCAAGGGTGCCCGCGACCGTGATGAGGTCCTTGCCGGTGAGCAGATAGGTGAAGGCCATGTCCTCGGCGCCGCGCTCAATGACCGTCCTGGTCGGCGCTTCTTTCGCGGCCTCGCGCTTTGTCGGCGCTTCCTTCACGGCCGGTGGAGGCACGGCACCGGCTTCGACGTAGCCAAGCGCGCGCTTGGCCCAGATGCGCTTCTCCGCCTCGGCCTCCGCGAGCTTTGGCGTCGCCATCGCTTTTCGCTCGTCGCCCGTCGAGGAACGCACGTGAAGGACGGAGCCGAGGACCTCGACCTCCCACCACGCGCGTCCCTTCTCAAGTCGCCGCTTCACTCGGCCTTCTTCGAGGCGCGCTTCTTCTTCACGGGCGTCTCACCGGCCGTCTCCCAGGGGTCTTGCCCCGTCGGCGCATCGGTGGCTTCAGCAGCCTCGGGCGCAGCCTTCGCAGCCTTGGTTGCCTTGGCCTTCGTCGGCTTCTCTGGAGGTGCTTCAGGCATCGCCACAGGGGCGCTTCCGCTCGTCACGGCACCCGCTTGTGACCAGCCCTTCTTCACGTTCTCGACGAGCCAAGCATCCACATGACGGTGTGCATCTTCGAGCGAGGCACCTGTGCGCAGCGCGGTCTGGAGCGGCTCTTTGCGACCTGGAGAAAAGTCCGAGAAGAACGCGACGAAGGGTGGATGTGTGCCCTCGCCTTCTTTGTTCGTGCGGATGACCGCGTACTTGCGCACCGCGATGAGCCCCTTGGTTTCCTTGGTGAACACCGCACGAGCAACGATCTCGGCCGAGGCACCGCCTGTCGAGCGAATAGGGTCTGCACCTGT
Source organism: Sandaracinaceae bacterium (assembly GCA_044373065.1). Lineage (GTDB taxonomy): Bacteria > Myxococcota_A > Polyangia > Polyangiales > Sandaracinaceae > JAFLCL01. Next base: position 76,034 of record JBILQT010000002.1, on the reverse strand, counting down.
CTCATCGAGGTGCGATGCGATCTGATTCATGCCGACATCGGTCGCGTCGGCCTTCTTGTCCGTGCGCTCACGTACGAGCACGGGATGCAGCGGAACCACCGTGCGCAGTTCTGCGACCGCGGCGTAGCCCTTCTCGGCACTGTAGGAGAGCGCCATGCGGCGCAGGGGCGCATCCCAGGCATCGCTCACGAGCAGGTCGGAGACGCGCATCTCGATCACGACCTCGGGCCGCACGAAGCGACAGAGCGTGCCCTCGCGGTTGGCGAGGCGAAACGCACTCGGGCTCTCGATCGCGGCGAGCTTCGCGTGCCAGCGCGCGCGGTCGTCCTCGGAGAGGCCGTTGCCCACCGAGCCCACGAGCTGCACCGAGCCATCGTCGCGAAAGAGCCCGACTTGCAGCTCACGCACTTGGCGCACGTCGCCCGTCACGCGCTCACCGAAGGCCACGACAACGACATCGATCGTCATCGTTGGTTTGATCTTGTACGTGAGGCCGCGCTGGCTGCGCACGACGACGCCCTCAAAGCGATTGCCGAGCACCCACTCGCGGTAGCGCTGCGCAACCAACTTTGGGTCACCGCGCTCGGTCAGGACGACGCGAATTTTGCTCGTCTCAGGAAGGCTTCCGAGGTGCTTCTCGAGCCACGCATGACGCGTCTCGTAGGGGATGCCGAGGCGGTCTTCACCGTTCTCGCTGACGAGATCAAACGCATGGAAAGAAAGGACGTTCTCGCCCTGCGGATCATTGAGCGAGGTGCCGACATGGAAGCTGCGCGGGCGCTCCGTGCCCATCGTCGCGACGAGCTCACCGGCGACCACGAAGTCATTCAGCTTCGCGAACTCGGCTTTCTTGAAGTGCTCCTTCACGCCCTTGAGCGGTGCGACATCGACGAGCACGCGGCCGTTGTAGGCAGCGAGCGCAACGTCATCGCCCTTCTTGAGCAAGAACCAGAGCTCGCCATCGAGCTTGGGCGAGAGGAAGAGCTCTTCGCTTGGAAGAATCTGCTCGATGATGTCGGGCTCCACGACGCGATAGCGCTTGGCGACCTGGCGCTTGTAGCGCTGCAGCGTCTCAAGCAATGCCTCATCACGAAGGGCGCCGAGCGCCGCCTTCATGCCCGAGCCCCAGGGCTCCGCCCCGCTGACGAAGGTCTCGTAGCTCATGTCGCAGCTCCCGGTGCAACGCCGACGCGCTTGAGCTCAAGGTTCGAGAGATGGAGCACGAGCTTGTAGCCCTCGCCCTCGATGCGGCCTTCGAGAAAGCCGCGGAAGGGCGTGCCGTTCGTCTGAAAGATGAGCGGCGCTTGTCCCTTGGGGCCTGCGCCCACGAGCAGCATTTTCTTCTCGGTGTGAAGTGATTTGGCCATATCGAAAAGGAAGTCGAAGGTGAGGCCGTTCACGTGGCGAAGCTGCACCTTGCGCACAAAGACGAACTTGCGAACGACGTCGAGTGCGGGCATCAAGCGGCCCGTCCAGAGCACAGGCGGAAGCTCTTCGCCGACGGTCGCCTCGACATCGATGAAGTCGCCGCGACTCTTCTCTGTTCCGTCAGGTGCCATCACCACCTGGAGCACACGCGCGGCGTAGAGGATTTGTCCCTCCGGCCCAACATGCACACGCGTTGCATGACCCAGGCGACGACCGACTTGCTCCATGTCGATCTCAGGGTCGCCATCGACGAGCAGCTGTCCGAGCTTCTCGCCGTGCTGCTTGTTGAGCACTTCAAACGAGGTGCGATCCGTCGTCTTGATCAGGCGCTCAAGGTGAATCGGCGCACCGCGCTTGGCATCGACGTAGCGCACCGCATCGCTCTTCTTCGGCGAGTCGAGTTGGATCTGCGCATCGCGCTTCTTGGCATCCGCAATCGTGATCAGTCTGGGCATGGGTCGTCCTCACATCATGGAGAAGTCGAGATCATCACCGAGTTCATCTTCCGTCTCGGCCGTCTCGGGCTCTGGAAGCGACTCGCGCACGATGGTTTGAAAGCCCGTGGGCTTGCCGATGAGCGCGAATGCACCCTCATCGTTCTGCACGAGGAACATCACGTCCGAGGTGAGCCCATCGCGATATTGGAAAGGCGCTTCGAAGATTTCTCCCTTGGCGAGTGCACCCTTGAGGCCGTCATCAAACGACTCGGGGTCGAGCTGATAGACGACTGCGGTGGCGTGATCGAGAAGGCGCTCCACGCTCGAGGGCTTGAGCTCTTGGAGCACGCCGAGCGTCGAGGGCTTCACCTCCAGCGGGCGCCCTTCGAGATCCACAGCGCGCCTCTCCTCGGTCTCGAACGCACTCCATCTGTCATCGACGTAGACGTGCGCCGTGCCGCCCGAGAGAACGAGCGCGCTGCCGTCGGCCGTGAGCCAAGCAGAGCTACAGGTCTGCCCCTTCTCGTCGACCACGACGCGCTCTTTCTTGCCGTAGATTTTCTCGCGCTCGACCTTCGAGAACGAGAAGGTGCTGTCTTCGCCTTTGAAACGAACAACGATGCTCTTGGCCATGCGCGGATGGTGCCATAGCGAGGCGCGGCTCTGTCATGTCTCAGCGTGCGCATGCACATGACCTCGCAACGGAGGCGCATCCATGCTTAGGCCACCGATGAACGAGCCCACTCCAACACGCGTTGCCGAAGAAGGCCTTGAGCCCGCCGAGGCCGCACGACGCCTCGCCGCGGAGGGCCCGAACGCAGTCACGACGAGCAAAGCCAAGCAACTGCCCAAGCTCATCCTTGAGCTTGTGACCGAGCCGATGATCGGCCTCTTGCTCGTGCTCGTCGTCATCTACCTCGTGCTCGGCGAGCTTCGCGAGGCCATTGCGATGGGCGTCTCGGTGCTCGGCATCATCACGCTCACGCTCTTTCAGGAGTGGCGCACCGAGCGCGCGGTGGAGGCGCTCAAGGACCTGGCGAGCCCCAAGGCCGTCGTGATTCGCGGTGGAAAAGCCACCCGCATCGAGAGCGCAGAGCTCGTGCGCGGAGACCGCATCTTGCTCGAGGAGGGCGACCGCATTCCCGCCGATGGCGTGCTCATCCCCTCGAAAAAAGATGCGCCCGAGGAGAGCCTTCACATCGATGAATCGCTCCTCACGGGCGAGTCGGTCGCAGTCATCAAGACGCAAGACGAGCTCGTCTTCTCCAGCACGCTCGTGGTCGGCGGAAGGGCACATGTCGAGGTCACGGCGATTGGTGCGAACACGCGCATCGGCAAGCTCGGGACGGCCCTTGGCAAGCTCGCACCCGAGGTCTCCCCGCTGCGCAAACAGGTCGATCGGCTCGTGAAGATTTTCGGCGCGATGGGTCTCACCGCATGCGCGCTTTTCTCGATTGGCCTCTGGCTCAGGGGCGATGGCCTTGTGCCCTCGCTGCTCTCCGGCATCGGCCTCGCGATCGGGATGATCCCCGAAGAGTATCCCGTCGTTTTGACGGTCTTTCTTGCGATGGGCGCATGGCGCATGGCGAAGGAACACGTGCTCGTGCGGCGCCTTCCCGCGATTGAAGCGCTTGGCTCGGCGACGGTGCTCTCCTGCGACAAGACAGGAACGCTCACCGAGAATCAGATGCGCATCACCGCGCTTTGGACCGCGAACGCAGGCGTTGAAACACTCGAAGGTGAGGGGTCGGTCGAGGCTCAACACATCCTGCGTGCAGGTGCGCTCGCGAGTCGAAGAGAGACAGCAGAGCCGATGGATGCGGCCTTCTGGCGCACGATGAAAGCGCTGCGCGAGGAATCGCAGAGCTGGGAGCTCGTGCACGATCATCCCTTCGGGCAAGACGCCGTGACAGGCAGGCGCGAGATCAGTGCCGCACGTGCGTTTCGCGTGCCCGGCACGAGCACGACGACCGTCTCTCTGAAGGGCGCCCCCGAGGCCGTCCTTGAGCTCTGCCGTGTGGATGAAGCGCTCCATGCGAAGGTGCTCGAAGGCATTCGCGCGCTCGCCGCACAGGGCCTTCGCGTGCTTGCGGTCGGAGAGGCCACGCATGAGGGCGAGACGCCTGAGGACCGGCGCGAGATCGCGTTTCAGTTCCTCGGCTTGGTTGGCATCGAAGACCCCGTACGCGCCGATGTGCCGGAGGCAATGCGCGCGATTCAACGCGCGGGAATCCGCATCTTGATCATCACAGGCGACGACCCGGAGACTGCCCGCGCGGTGGCCATCAAGGCAGGCCTTGATGCACCCGAGGTCATCCGCGGCGATGCACTCGACGCCCTGGACGACAAGCAACTGCAAGCGAAGTTGCCCAGCATTCAGGTCATCGCGCGCGCGCAGCCCGAGCAGAAGCTTCGCGTCGTTCAAGCGCTCGCAGCACGCGGCGATGTTGTTGCGATGACGGGCGATGGCGTGAACGACTCACTCGCCCTCAAGGCATCGGCCATCGGCATCGCCATGGGCGGTCGCGGGACGGACGTTGCTCGCGAGGCCGCCTCAATCGTCCTCACCGATGACAGGTTCGCCTCCATCGTCAGCGGGCTCTCACGCGGAAGGCGCATCTTCGAGAATCTGAGGCGAGCCTCAGCTTTCATCTTGGTGGTGCATATCGTCGTCGCGGGCCTCGTGCTCATCCCCGCCGCGTTCGGCCTCCCCGCGGCGCTCTTGCCGCTGCACATCGTCGCCCTTGAACTCTTGATCGACCCTGCGTGTTCCGTTGTCTTCGAGTCGGAGCCCATGCCGCTTGGCCTCATGGAGCGCCCTCCCCGCGCACTCAACGCCTCCGTCCTGAATCGCTTCGGCGTGATCTCTTCGGTCGCCGTGGGTGTGCTCTCGCTCGGCGCAGGCATCGGCGTGTTCATGTACGGGATAGCCCAGAACGTGCCCGAGACGGCAGCGCGCTTCTGCGTCTTTGCAGGCATCGTCACGGCCATCCTCACGTCGATCCTCGCGAGCCGTGTCGGCCAGATCAAGTCGCACAACCGGGCCTACATCATCGCGGCCTCTGCAAGCGCACTCGCGCTCGCCATAGGTCTCTTTGTGCCGCCGCTTCGCGAGGCTCTCCACTGGGCGATTCCACCGGTCGGCTTGCTCGCGATGAGCATCGGCCTCTCGATGGGCGCAGTGGTTCTGGGGCAGATGCTCTCGCACGCGTTCGTGCGTACGGCGTGAGCAACATGCAACCCAAAGGTTGCACATCATCACCCCTCAATCTTTGTCGAGGCCGAGGGCCACGCGGACGAACGGAAGGCAGCGACGGCTCACCGGAACGTGCTCGCCCGTGATGAGCACAAGCGAACCACCGCCTGCCTGCTCGAACGCCTCGACAGCGGCCACACGCACAAGCGCCCCGCGATGCGCACGCACAAAGCCGTGTGGTGCGAGCTGCGCCTCCAGCGCATCGAGGCTCTCGCGCAAGAGGTGATCACGGCCCGCGAAGGAGAAGCGCAGATACTTCTCATCGGCATGAAAACAGGCCACTTCACGTGCGTCGACGAAACGTCGCAGGGTTCCGTCAACGACGGTAAGACGCCACGAGGGAACCTCCGCCTGCGGCGTCGAGGGCGCTGCGCTGCGCACGCGAACGCGCGCCAAGGCTTGCGCCAAGCGCTCACGCGAGACGGGCTTCACGAGGTAGTCGATCGCACCCACCTCGAACGCGGCGAGTGCTCTGTCGGCGTGCGCCGTCACGAGAATGACAGGAGGCAGGGTGGGCAGCGCGGCGAGCGTGAGCCCGTCGACGCCTGGCATCTCGATGTCGAGGAGCACCACGTCGGGCGCCTCCACACCGATCGCGGCCAAGGCCTCTCTCGCGTTGCCCGCGTGACGCACCTCGTGCGCCTGGTCGAGTTGACCCAAGGCGCGCTCGATGCGCTGCCTTGCAACGGGCTCATCATCGACGAGGAGGATCTTCACGCAGTCTCCATGGGCAGCGAGATGAGCGAGCGATAGCCGCCTGGAATGGGCTCGCAGACGAGGGCCGCATCATCGCCATACACGAGACGCAGTCGCTCCCGCACGTTGCGTTGACCGATGCCCGTGCCGTGCGACTTCCCCCCGGGTTCCGCGCCGGCGCTGTTCTCGATCGCGATGAGATAGCGCGGTCCTTCGCGTCGACATGTGATGCGGACGAGACCTCCATCCTCCGCATCGAGCCCATGTTGAACGGCATTCTCGACGAGCGGTTGAAGGGACATCGGCGGCAAGCTTGGCGCGCCGTCACCCTCGTCGGGGCCAATCACTTCGTGACGCAAGCGTTCCCCAAAGCGTCCGCTTTGGATCGCGAGATAGGCCCTCGCGGCGCCGAGTTCTTCCGCGAGCGGGACAACCCTTTGCTCACCCTTCTCGACGGCGTAGCGCAAGAGCGCGGCGAGCTGGTCGAGCATGGCCTCGGCAGCCTCGGGCGCGCTGTGAACCAAGCCTGCGGAGACGTTGAGGCTATTGAAGAGAAAGTGCGGCTGGAGCTGCGCCGTGAGCGCCAAGAGACGCGCCTCCAGGGCAGCTGCTCGCTCGACATGCGCACGCGTATGCGCTTCGACTGCGCTCTCCTGCAGACGCGCGATGAAGCGCGCGATCGCGAGGTAGCCGTAGCTCACGAGGATGCCGCGCCAGACAACGCCCGGCGCATCGTTGCCCAGCTCCGGATAGACCAAGAGCACCGCACCGTGCAGTGCGTACGTCAGTGCGGTCACAAGCGCTGCTGTGCTCGCCGCATGCGCAAGGAGCCGCACCACCCAGGGCCACGCATGCGTGTTCGCGGCCACGCGCTCAAAGAGCCAATGCACACCCACGCCGACCATGATCGTGAAGAGCGTCAGCGTGAGCCAGGCACGCAACACATTGTCGACTGTCCCCGCGCAGTGCGGGTCGAAGAGAAGCGCGAGCACAGGAGGCGCCACGACAAAGAACCACATCGCTTCGCGCGGGAGACGCTCGGTCTTTGATTGCGACGACATCGGGAGAAGCCTGCCTTACGGCCAAAACGCTGTCCCGACCGAAAGCGTGAGCCACATCAGATCGCTCGCTTGATGTGCATTGCCTTCACGCACCCCGAGACCCGGCACATCGACGAGCCCGCCAAGTTCAGCGCCAACAAACCACGACGCATGCGGCCCATCGTCCATCCAAAGACGCGCGTGCGCAGTGACTGCAGGAAGAAGCTGATACGCCCAATGCGGATCAAAGGGCGCCGCGATGAACGCCTCGAGGTTCTCGTAGCCGCTCACCGCACCCGCACCGAGCCCGCCTCCAAGCTCAAGGCGTAGGCCTCGATCGAGCGCAAGCTGCGCACCGTAGGAGGCGAGAATCCACCACCTATCTTGGGTCTCCCGATCGCCGACCAAGACGCCATAGCCAACACGAAACGAGAAGGCATGCGTGGTGTTGAGCTCGAGCCTCGCACCGAGATCGAAGGCGAGACCGGCACCGACGTCGGGCGTCCCAAGCAGCGCCGCGCCACCAACGACACCCGAGCGAAGTTGAGTGCGTGCATCGTCCTCTGCGCAGACGCGCGATGAAGGAAGAAGCGTCGCAAGGGCGAGCACGAGCCCAGAATACGAACGAAGGAAAGAGTTCATGGTGCGCCTCAAAAGTGGCCAGCGAGTGCTGCGCCGAAGGGGGTGATGGTGATGTGCGTGAGCAGCAGCTCTTCGCGTGCGCGCTGATGCCTGCGCTGCGCGTTGAGCCCGACGGAGATCGCCAGCGGCAGCGTGATGGCGTGCACGACCAAGCTCCCCAACGCCGAACCAAGAACGGCGAGCTCGGCCGTGTCCCAGCGCCCACGGGGACCTATCGGGTCGAACTCAGCGAAGAGCACGATGGCCGAGGAGACCCCAGCGATCAGCGTCGCGGCCGAGGTCAGATAGAGCACGGTGGCGAGGAGCGATTGCTCCGTCGCGCCTCCGAGATCGGCCACGCCGCGCTCGACCGAGAGACGCTGGCGCGGCGAGAGCGCAGGCGGCGTCAGCGATGCTGCGTAGGGCTCATACGTGCTCGGTGCTTCGGGGATGGCCTGCGCCTGCGCGTGCACAGAGGACGTGATGAGCGTGATGAACGTGAGGATGGGAACGATGGCCAGGAGCGGCCGCGTGTTGCGATGCATGCGCTGGTTCTGACCGGCATCCATCTCGCTTCGGCGCGCGCTGCGATGAGCGGCGGACCCACGTGCGACAAGCGGCGGGCCTCGTGCGATGAGCGGCTCAAGGCGTCATGCAACCTTTTGGTTGCGCATCCAACATGCAACCCAGAGGTTGCAGATCGAGCTCACTGCCCTGCCGTCACCCGCTGGATCTGCTCGGGCGTGGCCGTCGGAAATTGATCGAGACGCTCACGCGGGACGGGCGCGCACTGGCTCATACGGAGCGAGCGCATGATGGTGTCGGGCGTTGCGATGTAGAGCGTCAGCGAGGCGCGGTTGTTGTAGACGAGGAAGACGTCCGCGATGGCCGTGTGCGAGTGGCGCCAGGTGAAGCGACGCGTCGGAAGCCCTTCTGTATCCGGGCAATCCCAGATGCCGCTTGGGTTTCCGTAGCGCTCATTCATTGCGCTCAGGTGCACTGGGATCGCATCGAGCTGCGGCAAGAGGCTCATCAACTGAATCTGCTGCAGGTGGCCCGTGGTCTGACTGAAGCCGAACATGATCTGCGCGCCATTCTCAAGGCGCTCCTCAAAGAGACGCAGGTTCATGCGCTCATCGGTGGGGCGCCCTTGAGGGACCTGTACGTCATGGCCCGCGGCGCGGACCTCTTCGACCGTCATGCCGAGCCAGAGGTTCTCGACAGGCTCCGGCATGAGCGACTGCGACTCCTCGCGCTGCCTATCCCGTGCGCGCTGTGCCGTGGCCTCCCGCGCAGCTTCTTCACGCTGTGCTTCCTCCTCGGCCGCACGCGCAGACCACATCCACATGCCAAGCAGGCCTGCGATCAAGAGCGCGGAGAAGGCGAGCAGCGTGTTGCGACGAGCGGGGTTCATCAGGCTCGAACGCTAATCCGAATCGCAGGTCTGTTTGGGTGTTTTGTCGCCCTGCTGAGACCCTGCCGCCTCCGAGGGAGAAGCGGAAAGAGATGGCTGTACGCCGCGTTGGTGCTCGATACGACTCGGCCGCGAGCGTGAAGGTGGCCTCGCTCGGAGCGTTCTGGGTACTCCCTCAACCGTCCCGTGTGCGCCGTCATGGCTGACGCACGGAACCACCCACAACGCATCGAGCGAGAAGACGCAGCCCTCGCGCGAGATCACGCCGACCGAGCGCCAACGCGGCGTCCAGTATGATTTTATTCATATCTCAACAGTCTCAGCATGAGAGACCACGTCTCCGTCTGAGAAAACCCGAGAAGCAGAACGGGCAGAACGAGCAGATGACTGGACGCCGCGTTGCTGCTCGTTGTCGACTTGATCGCGAGCGTGAAGGCGGCCTCGCTCGGAGCGTTCTGGGTACTCCCTCAACCGTTCCTTTTGCGCCGTCATGGCTGACATCCGGAACCACCCACAACGCATCGAGATTGATGACGCAGCCCTCGCGCGAGATCACACCGACCGAGCGCCAACGCGGCGTCCAGTATGATTTTTTTCATATCTCAACAGTTCCCCGTGAGAACCCGACTCTCACAATGAGAACCCGACTCTCACAGTGAGAACCCGACTCTCACAGTGAGAACCCGACTCTCACAATGAGAACCCGACTCTCAGCGTGACCCGCCCTGCGAGCGCACCGGGCGCGGCCAAGAATGTGAGCCGCCCCATCACCCTTGGCCGTTGACCGAGCAATTCCTGAGGATTTCTGGTCGCGTTGAACCGGAGTAGTGGCTGGTTGCGCTCGCATCCAGAGTACGAGAGCGGCTGTCCGCCGCGCACGATGTCGGTGCAACTCCGTTCTGCCGTCGCGCAAGCAACGTTCATCGAGACGCCTTTGCGCGAACGGAGCTGGAGCATGCGTGATGTGAATGGTTCTCGAGTGCTGAGTATCTCGCTGCTTCTTGCCGTGGGCACAGCGGCGTCATCCGGTTGTGATTGTGGCGGCACGGTCATGACCCCGGACGACACAGGCACGCACGTGCCACGCGATGTCGGAGCGGGGGACGACGCTTCGACCGATGCCGCAAGTGCGACGACCATCGACACCAACCCCACCTTGGATGACGCGTTCGTGCCCGAGGGCCCGGACGAGCGCATCAGCATGGCGCTCAACTGCTTGCACACGCACAACCTCGGCGAGGACTACTTCCGCCTCTCGCGCGACGGCAACCCTGCCAACCCCCCAGCGACGGCCGTCGCCTCACGTGAAGGCGAGCTCGTCGGCGTGTACTCCAGCACCGACTTCGTGCCTGGCGCCGGTGAGCGCAACATCGAGGTCTTCCGCCGTGACGCAGCAGGCAGGGTCGTCCTACCCGCGATTGTCCCGAATACGATGGGCGCCAACCTCCCCGCCATCGTGCCCACCGCCGACGGTTACTGGATTGCCTACCAACAGGGCACCAACATCATCGTCTCGCGCGTGAATGCGACGTTCACGACGGCGACGCCTTCGACGGTCGGAACAGGCCCCATCACCGTCGCACCGCAGCTTGTAAAAACCAGCGCCGGCGGCTTCGTTGCGTGGGTCACAGGCGGTCACGTGCACGGCCGCGCACTCGATGCGATGGGCGCAGCTTCAGGCACCGAGCGCACGCTCGACTCGAGCGCGATGCCCATTCAGCACATGGCGCTTCAGCGCGTCGGTGGTGCAGACGCAGTCTCGATCACGTGGTCTGATGGCGTCACGCGGCCTTCGGTTGCGCCAGTCGATGTGAGCGCAGGGACGATCGGCACCGCGGGCCCGCTCGCCGCTGAAATCGGCGCGTACAGCGCGCTCGATATGGCCGGACAATCCGTGGAAGTTGCAGGCGGACGCGCGCTCGATGGCGCGGGCGTCTACGACCTCGAAGATGGCCCTTTGCGCGACGTCATGTTCCGCGTGCTGACCGCAGCGGGCTCCACCGCGCTCCCCGCAGCGACGGTCGGCGTCGGAGGTGACCTGGTCTGGGCGCCTTCGGTCGACACCTACCTCTCGGGCTACCTCATCGCGCACCGCGCACGTCTCGCCGGTGGAACGCGCACCTTCCTTCGCGTCGGCTACCTCGACCGCAATGGACGCACGCTTGGCATCGTGACCGACAGGTTCTCGCTCGGTCAGATCGACTCGGAGCGCGGCGCGACGCCGCAGATCACGACGTCGGGTGGTGACGTGCTCATCGTCGGGTCCGACGCGACCGACGCGCACAACGATTATTGGGCGGCAACCATGTCCTGCACGGAGAGGTGAATATGCTCTTTCAACAACGACCGTCGGCTGGTTGGGTCGCGCTTCTCTGCGCCTCTGCATTCAGCATCGCATCGTGTACAGAGGCCCCTCTCGCACCCACCGATACAGGCCCCGACGGCGGCGCTACCTGTTCGGACCGCATGGGCACGGGCTGCGCGTGTCCAACCGAAGATGCGACCCGAGTCTGCTATCCAGACTGGGTCGAGCGTGAGGGTGAGCGCATCTGTCGTGTAGGCACGCAGACGTGTCGCACGGGCCACTGGAGCGCCTGTGAGCGCGTCGTCGAGACGCCGATGTCGAGCACGCCTGGCATGGCGCTCGCGGCAGCAAGCGACGACCCGATCGTGTGTTCTTTCTGCGACCCGGCCTGCTTCAGGGCGATCGATACGATCCGCGCTGCCGACATCGCGGACCGCGGTACAGATGGGCTCATTCCAGGTCGCACGGGCGGCGCTGAGAACCCGTCGATGATCGGGACCTGCACGACGGCCGAATGCATGCGCATCACATCGCGCGGTAGCGGTACCGGCAACCCCTGGGCGCTCACGCCGACCAACTCCGAGGGCGTCACCGTGGACCCTGCGGACGGAGCGCTCGTGCTCGGCGTGATCGGGTTCAACTCACCCGGCGTTTGGGTCTCCAGCATGGACGACGGAACCGTCTCCCGTCTCGACCCCTCTACGGGCCGCGAGATCGGCCGCTACTTCACCGCACGCCCCGACTTCGCCAACCGCGCAAGGCCTGCGGACGAGTCCTGCAACTGGTCGTACACCGGCAACTGCCCCTCACGCACCGCCGTCGATCAGAACTTCGACTGCTACGTCGCGAACCGCGCATTCGGCAACCAAGGCACCGTGACGCGCATCGCAGCGCGTCTTGAAAACTGCGTCGACCGCAACAGCAACGGCCTCATCGACACCTCGACGGATCGCAACGGCGACGGCCTCATCAACAAGGCCGACCCGACCGAGTTCTACGGAGTCAACGACGAGTGCATCCTCTGGACGGTCCCCGTCGGTGTGAACAACGGCGTCCCTCGTGCCCTTGCAGTGGGCATCGCGCCGCGCGGCGGCGCCGTTGGTGATATCTGGGTTGGCAACTTCAACGAGCGTCGCGCGTACCGTCTTCGCGCGAGCGACGGCGCGGCATTGGGCAACGTCGCGATGGACGTGAACGCGTCGTACGGCGCGGTGGTGGACCGTCAGGGTCGCATCTGGTTCACCGCGGCTAACGGTTCGAGCCGAAACCTCGGCTACGTGAATCCCGCGACCATGACCTACACCGAGGTGGCGGCGGCGCCCTTTAACCTGTGGGCGTACGGCATGGCGTATTACCTCAGCATGGATGGAACGCAGGAGTTCATCTTCGTCGCCGACAGCAGCGGCGGCCGCTTGTATCGCTACGACATCAACGTCAACAACTGGACGTTTGTGAGCACTCCAGGAACACCGCGCGGTGTCGCTGCAGACATCAACGGCAACATCTGGGTGGCACCGTGGAGCACGGGTACAGGCTGGAGCGGCAGCTACAACCGAAACATCTGGCGCTACGACGTGAACCTCGGCGGCTTCACGCAGTACCTCTCGCCCACCGCGAGCGGCTTCATGGGCGTCGGCGTCACCTTCGACAACGCCATCTGGGGCATCGCAGCGATTGGCAGCAGGGCCGTACGCCTCTCACCAAGCCGCACCTCATGGATTGAAACTCCCTCGATCTTTGTGACCCCCTACACCTACTCAGACTTCATCGGGTACGGCCTGAGCGTCTTTGCGAACCCGCGTGGCAATCATCGCTTTACCGTGGTGGGCGATACGAGCTGCGCGCGCAATCGATGGACGAACGTGACGTGGAACGCGACCAGGCCCGTAGGTACGTCGGTGAACATCTACGTCCGCGTGGCGAACAGCGCTGCGTTGCTCTCGACCCAGCCTTGGATTGGCCCCTTCGCGACCTCGCCAGCGAACCTCGCAGCAGCGCCCGGCCCAGTTCCGACAGGCCCCTTCATTGAGATCGATGTGCGCATGGAGACCGAGGATCGCCGCCTCACTCCGCGCGTCACGAACGTCAACGCAACCGGTGTCTGCGACCCGCTCACGTTTGGCGCTGGCGGCACCTACACGCGTATCTACGACTCGGTCTCGACCGAGGATGCCGTCCCTGCGGCACGCATCTGCGACCCGGTCATGGAGCGTCCGCGTTGGAATGCGTTCACCTTCGACCTTCAGGACAACGTCTCGGTGGGCGTGGACGCAGGCGGCGTCCCGCGTCGTCGTCCAAACACGTTCGTCGAGTTCCAGTTCCGCCAGGCGCGGTCCCGCGCGGGCTTGGCCACAGCGCCGATGGTCTCGTTCCAGTCCACGACCATCCCTGATTTCGGTGTGGGTATCTCGCGCACCTATCCGAATGTCTCCGCACTCTTCCGAGCCGCAGGCTTGCCCGAGACAGAGCCGTACATGGAAGTGCGCGCCATCCTGCGCAGCACGGTCACACCAGCAGTGGAGACGGCCGCCGTACGAAGTTTCTCGATGAGCTTCGCCTGTGAGCCACAAGGTTGATGCGCAGACCTTCAATGTGTTCCTTGTGCTGTCTCTCGATGACGAGTTCCGCGCTTCGGTGGCCGAGCCGTTTGCGCCGTCATGGCCGACGTGCCGCACGTTCCAGTCATATTAATTTCCTATCTCGATCATCTCCCGCGAGAACCCAACGCTTACGTTGAGAACCCGACCCTCAGTTCGCCACGTGGCTTCAGAGGGAGAAGCAGAAAGAGATGGCTGGACCGTACACGGCGCTGGTGCTCGACACGAACGTGCCCACGAGCGTGAAGGTGACCTCGCTCGGAGCGTTCTGGGTACTCCCTCAACCGAGCCCTTTGCGTCGTCACGGCTGACGTATGGAACCACCCACAACGCATCGAGCTGGATGAGGGAGCCCTCGCGCGAGATCACACCGACCAAGCGCCAACGCGGCGTCCAGTATGATTTTTTTCATATCTCAACAGTCTCAGCATGAGAGACCACGTCTCTGTGTGAGAAAGCCCGAGAAGCAGAACGAGCAGACCGAGCAGATGGCTGGACCGTACACGGCGTTGGTGCTCGACACGAACGTGCCCACGAGCGTGAAGGTGACCTCGCTCGGAGCGTTCTGGGTACTCCCTCCACCGAGCCGTTTGCGCCGTCATGGCTTGGTTACGGAACCACCCACAACGCATCGAGATTGATGACGCAGCCCTCGCGCGAGATCACACCGACCGAGCGCCAACGCGGCGTTCAGTATGATTTTTTTCATATCTCAACAGTTCCAGAGAACCCGACGCTCAGCGTAAGAACCAGACTCTCAGCGTGAGACCGACCTGCGACGACTTGCCGCATGGTCGACGGAAGGGTGCGGCGTAGACCTCGCCGGTGTTTCGGAGATCCCTCGCCGTCTTGCTTGCGCTCCTGACCTTCCCGGTCAGTGCAACGGCGTACGCGTGTGCCACGTGCAATGCAGGGGACCCAACACTGCAGATTGTTGGCATGGAGCAGCCCATCGAGGGCCGCTTCCGCATGGGCGCGGTCGTCAGCCATCAGTCGATCTCCGATGACGACGCGCAGACCTTCGACCAGCGCATCAACCTCGGTGCGACCTGGGCCTTTGGCGATGCGGCCGTGCTCGCCCTCTCGCTCCCTGTGGTGTGGCGCGAGGTGCGCTACGCGACGCTGGCCGAGGACCACACCCTGGGCCTTGGGGACGCGGACGTCCGAGCACGCGTGACGCTCTTTCGCGATCGCAACTTTGCACCCGCACATCGCCTGCTGATCGACATCGGCTCGCGACTCCCGACGGGCATGGTGCTCGGCGATGCGCAGGGCTTGCTGCCCCTTCAAGCACAGCCCGGCACAGGCGCGTTCGAGCCCTATCTGGGCGTCCTCTGGATCTCCAACGTCGAGGAGTTCTCCTTGTGGGGCCAGGCGAATGTGGCGTTTCCCTTCACAGGCACCGATGGTTGGCGCAATGGCATCGCGTTGCGCGGAAGCGCGGCTGCGCAGTGGCAGCCTCTGCCCGAGTTCGCGCTCCGTGTGCTCGTCGACTCGCGCTTTGAGGGCGCCTCGGGACGCATCACCGAGACTCTTCCAAACGAGATCAACACGGCGCTCTTTGTCGGCGGCGGTGTGGTCATCGCACCTGCAACCGACTGGGTGATGCACCTTGTGATGCGCGCGCCCGTGTTCAGCGCCTATCCCTCCCATCCCGCGCACCGCGAGGGATTCAACGTGGAAGCCGGAGTTGCCCTCGATGTCTAGGCACCTTTTGTCCATCCTATTGGCAGGCCTCCTTTTGAGCGCGACTTCGATGCTTGGCTGCGCAACGCGGACCACGGGCATTGAGGTGGCGTTGATGGTCATGCCGCTCGACGAGACCCTGCTTGAAGAGAACGCCGACCTCGGGATGGATGCGCTCTCGCTCACCGCGGTCGAACTTGTTCGCTGCCCCACGCGCACCACGGCGAGTGCAACGCATTCCCATGCGCCACAAGCCTCCGTCGCGATTGGAGGGGCGCCGACCGCGCGCCTCATGGGCCTTCCCCCTGGTTCGTACTGTGATGTACGGGTTGGGCTCTCGGTGCCGAACGCCGCTCCCCGCGAGACCGTCCTGCGCGTCGGATGTGCCGACGGCCGTACGCCGATCGAGCTCAATGCAGCGCAACGCAGCGCCTCCCTTGTGATGACCTTCCCTGGCACCCTCGATGTCCATCGTATTGGCGAAGCCGATATCGACCGTCAGCGTGCATTTGACGCGCTCGTGCGCGGTATCTCCATCGACCGCATCGACTGCGAATCCATCCAACCCTGACCCACCTCAAGAGAAGACATGCTCCGCACCGCACTTTCACTCGCAACGCTTTGCTCCCTCTTTGCCCTCACGGGCTGCCCCACCGAGTCCACGCCAGACGCGAACAATGTGGACGCCGCATCCGCAGCGCCCTCGTGCGATGAGATTGTTGAGCACTGCCACGATGTCGACCCCGGCACAGGCCCCATCCACGACTGCCATGAGCTCGCCCATGCCGTGAGCAGCACCGAGGCCATCTGCGCGGCCGCACTCGAGAACTGTCACACGATCTGCGCGGCCGCCGTGGTTGACGCTGGCCCAGTGGACGCCGGACAGTTCGACGCAGGCCCGACCCCGGATGCGCACCACGCCCACTGAACTCCACACACGCACGGACCTGCCCCGTGCTTCCCGCGCAGACCTGCCCTGGCTCGCACGCCTTCGGTGGGTCTTCCTCGTCGCAGAAATTCTCTTTGTCGTGTTCTTCGCCGAGCGCGGCGCATCGGCCCTGCTCATCGCATCGCTTGTGGCGTTTCACGCGCTCTCGAACCTCGCATTTACGCGCTGGGGAAAGCGCTTCGAAGAGTCTGTGCTTGTCGCGCTCTTCATCGATGTCTTTGTGCTGACCGCGTTGCTTCGCGCGAGCGGTGGCTCCTCCAATCCGTTCGCAGTCGTCTTTCTGGTGCAGGTGACGGTCGCCGCGGTGCTGCTCCGCCACATCCGGATGTGGCTCGTCGTGACCTTCGCGGTGGTCGGCTACGCGGCGCTCTTTGTCGGCATGGATCCGGGCGCCATGCATGTGCACGGAGGCGGTGCATTCGACGCGCATCTGCAGGGCATGTGGATCGCGTTCACGCTCACCGCGGTGGGCATTGCAGGCTTTGTGAGCCGGCTCGCGAGCGAGCTTGAGACGGAGCGCAATCGCGCGGATGCCAATGCACGCATCATGGGCATGACGACCTTGGCCGCGGGTGCTGCGCATGAGCTCGCAACGCCCCTTGCCACGATCAAGACCGTCATCTTCGAGATCGAGCACGAGCTCCGCGAGCGCGGAACGCTGGCGCATGTCGAGGGTGATCTCTCGCTTGTGCGCAGTGAGGTCGAGCGCAGTCGACGCATTCTCGATCGGCTCTCCAGCGCCGCCGGTGAGCTGCGCGGCGAGGCCCCAACGCCCATCCCGATGCGGGCCCTCGATGCGTGCCTGGACTCGCTTCGTGAGGATGAGCGTGCACGCGTCGTCTGGACGCACGGCGAGGGTGCAGCGCAGACGATCGACATCCCGCAGCAGGCCCTTGCGCAGGCCCTTCATGCACTCATTCACAATGCGCTCGATGCGAGTGCGGCGGACAAGCAAGTCCACGTGAACACCTCGATTGCGGGCCGCGAGGTGACGATCGAGGTCTCGGATCAGGGCACCGGCATGGATGCGAAAACCCTTGCGCAGGCAGGCGATCCCTTCTTCACCACGAAAGACCCGGGGCGCGGCATGGGCCTTGGGCTCTTCCTTGTGCGTGCCCTCGTCGCGCATCTCGGCGGCCGTCTTCAGATCGCATCGACCCTCGGCCAAGGCACAACCATGCGCGTGATCCTGCCAACGCACGCGAGGCGCACAGCAAGCACGGAGAAGATCGGATGACAGACGCCGCGAACGAACTCGCGCAATCGATCCTGCTCGTCGACGACGATGATGTCTTTCGCGAGCGGCTCGCCAAGGCCTTCATCAAGCGCGGCTTTGAGGTGCATCAAGCCGGCGCGTTGGAGGACGCGATGTTGCTCGCACGCCGCGAGGTACCCGAGCTCGCGCTGGTCGACATGCGGCTCCCCGGAGCCTCTGGGCTCGATGTCGTGCGGGCCCTTCACGAGCTCGACCCCGCGACGAACATCGTTGTGCTGACCGGCTATGGCTCGATTGCGACTGCGCTCGATGCGGTGCGTCTTGGTGCGACGCACTACCTCACCAAGCCTGTCGACCTCGGCGAGATTCTCGCGGCCTTCGCGCGGCGCGATCAGCCCGTGATGACATCGAGTGCCGCCCCCGAAGCGGAAGTCCCGAGCCTTGCCCGCGTCGAGTGGGAGCACATCCACCGCGTGCTCAGTGATTGCCAAGGAAACATCTCGCAGGCCGCGCGGTTGCTCGGCCTTCATCGTCGCTCACTGCAGCGCAAGCTCAGCAAATACCCCGTACAGCGCTGAACGTCGTCGTATCGAAGCGACGCGGGTTCGGGTACGAACCAGGCCATGAGCGATCTCGGACTTCGAGCGATCTCCTTCGTGGGCCTTGCCGCGATGGTCTTCTTCGCGTGGCTTCTCTCCTACGATCGCAAGGCGTTTCCGTGGCGCATCGTGCTCATCGGCACGGGGCTTCAGCTGGTGTTCGGCGTCCTTGTGCTGCGCACCGAGGCGGGGCTCTGGTTCTTCTCTGTGTTGAACGATGGCGTGACGCGCCTGCTCACGTTCACGAGCGAGGGGAGCCGGTTTCTCTTCGGCGCCTACCTCGATGATCACTTCACGGTCGCACTCAATGTGCTGCCGACGATCATCTTCTTCTCAGCACTGATGACGGTCCTCTATCACTTCGGGATCATGCAGCGCATCGTGCTCGCGGTGGCCTGGGTGATGCAGCGAACGCTGAAAACCTCGGGTGCGGAAACCCTTTCGGCAGCAGCGAATATCTTCGTCGGCCAGACGGAGGCACCGCTTGTCGTGAAGCCCTTTGTGAACGACATGACGCGCAGCGAATTGATGGCCGTGATGGTGGGTGGCTTCGCGACCGTTGCTGGCGGCGTGATGGCTGCGTACGTCGGGATGCTTCAGGAGCACTTCCCCGACATTGCGGGACACCTGCTCTCGGCGAGCGTCCTCTCTGCGCCCGCGGGCATTGTGATGGCCAAGGTACTCCTCCCCGAGAAGGAGACGCCGCGCACGGCAACGACGCTCGAGCTCGACGCAAAGAGCCCATATGAAAATATGATTGATGCCGCGGCAACGGGTGCTGCCGATGGGCTCAAGCTCGCGCTCAACGTGGGCGCGATGCTGCTCGCGTTCATGGCGCTCGTTGCACTTGTGAACTGGCTCTTTGCAGTTCCGGCACTGCTCCACAACCGCGGCGTCTGGGCGGAGGCGCTGACATCTATCGGACAGCGTCCGATTCCAGAGGGCTGCACGGGCGACCTTGGCGCACACGACTTGGCGGTCTGCATCGGTCAGGTGAACGCGCTCGATCTCGGCGCGCACTTCACCGCCTGGGAGCCCTGGACGATGCAGCGCTTTCTTGGGGTGCTCGGCTGGCCCATCGCCTTCTTGATGGGCGTCCCTGTGGGCGATTGCGAGGCTGTTTCGGCGCTCCTCGGAGAGCGTGTTGTGCTCAACGAATTTGTCGCTTACGTCGGGCTTTCGCACGATCTGGCGAGCGCTCATCCGATGTCTACACGGGCCGCAACCATCCTCACGTATGCGCTCTGTGGCTTCGCCAATTTGAGCTCGATCGCGATTCAGCTCGGAGGCATCGGGGCCATCGCGCCAGACCGTCGTAAGGACCTCGCGGCCATCGGCTTTCGCGCGATGATTGGAGGTCTCTTGGCGAGCTACATGACCGCTTGCGTGGCTGGAATCCTCGCTTGATGGCGCGAGCCAATAGGGGGGGACGCGATACCCGAAGCAAATTCGTTCACAGCGCTTGGCACAGAGGTCGCTAAGCTGCGCGAATCCACATGATGACCTCGAAGTATGTAGGCCCAGATGACGGCGAAGCGGACGAGCCCAAGACGGAGTCGCCGACCTTGCCAGGCATTCGCAAACCACGGCTCACGACGAGTGCCGTGACGCTTCGCGAGTTGCCCGCAGCCCTCGATACGATTCCCTTGCCCTCCACGCGCGGCGCTGGTTTTCGTGCGCCCGAAGAGGGCGGCAGCGATCGACCTTTCGAGATGATGCGAGCACGCGATGTGAACCCACATGCGCCCACGATGCCGCTGCCGGCATCGCAGAAATCCGGGCCGAGGCGCAACGAGAAACCCTCGGGCAAGTCGACGCCCGCAGCCAACAAGCGCAAGCGCTGAGTCGCCTCCAAGCGCATCCCAACGCGGATACCCAGACGGTGTCCGCGTTGTTTGTTTCTGTCACCACAAGGGTTTCTGCCGATGGCGAACGCGCGTTCTCCGCGGCCTGAACTCTGTAGACTGAAGCGATGCCGCTCCTCTCATTGCGCTTTGGTCTTCAACACCTCGCACGCTTGAGCTTCTTGCTCGCGGCGCTCACGGCCCTCGGCTGCGATTGCGGAGAGCCTCCACCCGCGGGCACGTGTCGCACTTCCGCGGAGTGCGGTGCGGGTCGCGTCTGCACAGACAGCCGCTGCGTGGCCTCGTCGGATACAGGCCCGCTCAACATCGATGCGTACGTGCCGCCGGGCGTGGATGCACCCCTCGCAACGGTTGTGAGCTTGCGGCTCGACCCCGCCTCTGCCGAGCTCACAGCGGTGAGCGGCTCGGCCCTGCCAACGCAGAGCTTCCGCGCGATTGCCTCGCTCAGCGATGGCACCGAGCGCGCGGCGATGATTCCTGTCTTCTCCTTCGATGCACCCGGCATCGCAACCATCGACGAGGCGAGTGGCCTTGCGACTGCGACAGGTGCGATCGGTGGCACAGGCAACGTGCGTGTTGAAGCGATGGGCTTGAGTGCGACGGCCACGCTGCGTGTGCGCCTGACGCGTGAGGTCTTCACGCCGGGCACCGATGCGACGATCGCCGCGCGCTTCACCCCTCCAGCCATCGACGATGCCGCACGTGCAGCCTCGATCGTCTATCCGCTCGATGGCGCCGTGATGCCGCAGAACGTCTACCCGGCCGATGTGCAGTGGCTCAACGGCGCCGCAGGTGACTTCTATCGTGTGCGCGTCGAGAAGCCGGAAGCGAGCGTTGTCGCGTATCTCTCCCACGACGGGCAGAACCACTGGCTCGTGGACGCTGCAGGTTGGCGAGCCGTCGCGCAGACGACGCCCGATGTGCCTGCCACGATCACCGTCGAGCGCTTCGTCGCAGCCACCTCCGAGGTCATCACAAGCGCGCCTGTGCGCGTCACCTTCGCGCGCGCCGCACTCACAGGCAGCGTCTACTACTGGGACATCGCCGCAGGCCGAATCATCCGCATCGATGACGGCACCGTCGCACGCACCAACATCCTTCCTGCACCGCCTCAGCCGATGCGTGGCGAAGCGCGCTGCATTGGTTGCCACGCAGTCTCGCCCTCGGGTCGCTACATGGCCGGGCGCTTGGGTGGCGGCGAGAACATCGGTGCCATCTTCGACCTGACGACCGACCTCACAGCAGACCCTGCCCCAACCCTCTGGGCGACGCGTCCGACCGAGCCAACCACGGCACGCTGGTGGTTCTCCTCATGGAGCCCGGATGAGACGCGCCTCGTGGTCAGCTTCGAGGAGGCCGCAGGCACGATGGCCTTCCTCAACCCGCACACGGGCGATTGGGTCAGCGTCTCTTCGCCTGCGCCGCTTCCCACCGCGATGACGCACCCGGCGTGGTCACCGGATGGACGCACGATCGCCTACGTCGACAACATCGGCACAGGCTGGGGCGGCGACTACCGCAATGGCGACATCGCCGTGATGCCCGTCACCGGCCCCGATGCCGTCGGCATGCCGATGCAAATTCACGCCGGCGCATCACTGCCCGGCGGCGCCTGCGACGGCTATCCAACCTGGACACCCGACTCGATGAACCTCGCCTTCTCGCACGGGCTCGATGGCCGCAGCGAGACGGGCTCGGCAGCGCTCTACATGATGCGTGCGGATGGCTCGAGCGTGGTGCGACTCGACAACGCCTCGGGCGGTGCATCCGCCAACGACAGCTTCCAGCCGCGCTTCTCGCCCTTCGATCAAGGCGGCTACTTCTGGGTCAGCTTCTTGAGCCGACGTGACTATGGCAACGCGCAGGTCGGCACACGCGGACGCGGCTACCAACAGATCTGGGTCGCTGCGATTCGCAAAGACGCACTCGGCACAGGCACAGACCCAAGCGCGGTCGGCTACTGGCTGCCCGGCCAAGCCACCACCTCACGCAACATCTCGGCGTATTGGGCACCCCGCCCCTGCCGCCCCGATGGCGAGTCATGCGGCGTTGGAAGCGAGTGCTGCGGTGGTGATTGCCGCACGCCCGCAGGCGGAGGAGCCCCCGTCTGTTCGCCTCCACCACCCGAGCGCTGCCGTCGTGACGGTGAGACGTGCTCGACGGATGCAGACTGCTGCCCAGGCAGCGGCCTCACTTGCTACTTGAACGTCTGCGGCGTCAGCCCAGGCTGACGGGCGCCGCCATACGGTGGCGTATGGACCATACGGTGGCGTATGGTCCTCCCCGATATGGTTGCCAGCAAACCAGCCTCGAGAAGTGTGACCCCCGCCACGACGCGCAGCCCGCGCGAGCTCTTGGCCAAAGAGACGTGGATTGCGGAGGCTGTGAAGGTGCTCTGTGAAGCAGGCCTCGATGCCCTTGCAGTCGAGCCCCTCTCGCTACGCTTGGGTGTCACCAAAGGCAGCTTCTACTGGCACTTCAAGAACCGCGATGACTTGCTCCGCGCTGTGATCGAGACCTGGGAGCGCGAGGCCACCGAGGGTGTGATCGCAGAGCTTGAGCGCGAGGCCGACCCAATGCAGCGGCTGCGGCAGCTCTTCACGCTCTCACTCTCCAACATCACACATCTGCGGGCCGAGGCGGCGTTGCGCGCGGGTGCACGCGCAGGCGATACCGGCATGAGTGCGAGCGTGCATCGCGTGATGACGCGACGGCTCTCCTATGTGCAGTCGCTCTACGCGGCGATGGGCGAGACGCCCGCAGAGGCCAAGCGCATGGCCGTGGTGATGTTCGGTGCCTACCTCGGTGCCGTCGAGCTCGCCTCGCTCGGCCTCTTGCTCAACGAAGAAGGGCGCATGTCGCGTGCGCAGCTGGCGACCTACGAGCGCTTGCTGATGCCGGCGTCGCGCTCGCCTCGGTGAAGACATTGATCACCAGCGGGCGTCGAGTGCACCGCTGAGGGGGCCATCGATGCGCACCCTCACTACTCCCTGTGTCTCGCCGCAGAACGCGAGCGCGCCCTCCATCACACCCGCGTCGCACGCCTCGATGATCGCCGCGGGGTAGTTCTCAAAGTTGTAGCGGATGTGCCCGCTGCCCTGCGACTCGGAGATCACACGCGCAAAGCGGACACTCACCTCGTAGCCTCGCGGTCCCATCCCGAGCACCCGGTTTGTCTCTTTGCCGAGCACCCCAAACATCACGCGCCCAACCATGCTCTTCGACAGCGTCTCGTAGTAGCTGTGATGAAAGAGGCGGAGGCCCTCCGCGCGGGGAAGACGCGGATGGAGCTGCTCGGCGATCGCAAAGACAAGGCGCAGATAGGGCCCGTAGGGCACATCGCTGAAGGGCTGAATGCGCATCGCACCAAGGCCCGATTCCTCCTGCGCACGCTTGCGATCCTTGGCGCGCTCCAATGTCGAGAGCGCGAACATGCCCTTGATCGAGGCATCGGTCGGCAAGCTGGCGATGATCGCATCGAGGTCGAGCGAGAGGTCACGACGCGCTGCACGAAACTCGCTCACGCAGGCCGTCGCATCTCGGCCACCTCACGCAGCACTTGCTCCACGCGATCGAGCGCCTCGCCGTGCAGCTCGGTTGGAAAGCGTCGTGTGAGCTTCATGTCCGGAGAGAGCTTCCACGGGCTCTTGGGGAGCGCGACTTTCTGCATGACCTTCGCCGGATCAAGCAGCGTGTCTTCACGAAGATGGAGCGTGACGCGCTCGCGATTCGCCTCACATCCAAGGACGCGCAAACGCCGCAAAGCAGGGCGAATTCGCATCGCACGCACGTAGATGAGCGCGGCAGGAGGCGGCGCACCGAAGCGATCTTGGAGCTCACTTGCGAGCTCCTCGACATCATCCTCATCGCTCGCTTGCGCAAAGCGCTTGTAGAAGGAGAGACGAAGGCCAACGTCCTCGACGTAATCCTCGGGGATGTAGAGCGGTGCCTCGAGCGTGATCTCGGTGTCGACGTCATGCGTGATGGGCTCGCCCTTGAGCTCGGCCACGGCCTCTTCGAGCATGTGCATGAACATGTCGAAGCCGACGAGCGCGAGGCTTCCAGATTGCTCGCCACCGAGCACATCACCCGCACCACGAAGCTCCATATCGAGCGAGGCCACTTGAAAGCCCGCACCCAGTTCGCTGAAGCGTTCCAGGGCCTCGATGCGCGCGCGTGCATCCTCGGTGAGCGTGTTCGGTGGAGGCGTGACGAGGTAGCAGTAGGCGCGCTCGCGTGAGCGTCCAACGCGTCCGCGCAGCTGGTAGAGCTGGGCCAAGCCGAAGCTGTCTGCGCGGTCGATGATGATGGTGTTGGCGCGCGGGATATCGAGGCCGCTCTCGATGATGGCCGTCGCGCAGAGCACATCGAATTGCCCCGCGACGAAGTCCGTCATCGATTGCTCAAGTGCGCTCTCACCCATCTGCCCGTGCACGACCGCAAAGCGCGCATCGGGTACGAGCGCCTGGAGTTTCGCTGCGCGCTCGTAGAGGCCCTCGATGCGGTTGTAGACAAAGAAGACTTGGCCGCCACGTGAGAGCTCACGCTGAATCGCTTCCTTGAGAAGGTGATCATCCCAGCGCGTCACGAAGGTGCGCACCGCGCGTCGATCGGCCGGCGGCGTGGTGATGAGCGAGAGATCGCGCAGGCCACCGACTGCGAGCTGAAGCGTGCGCGGGATGGGCGTGGCCGTGAGCGTGAGCACATCGACCTCGCTCTTCATCTTCTTCACGCGCTCTTTGTGCGTGACGCCAAAGCGCTGCTCTTCATCGACCACGAGGAAGCCCAAGTCCTTGAAAAAGATGTCTTTCGAGAGAAGGCGATGGGTGCCGATGACGATGTCGACCTTGCCCTCTTTGAGACCCGAGAGCGTGTCGGCTTCCTTCTTCTTGTCGACGAAGCGCGAGAGCGTCTCGATGCGCACGGGGTAGTTGCGCATGCGTGCGGAGAAGCTCTGAAAGTGCTGCTGTGCGAGCACGGTCGTCGGACACAGCACGGCCACCTGCCTGCCTGCGAGCGCGACACGGAAGGCTGCGCGCATCGCGACCTCGGTCTTACCAAAGCCAACGTCACCGCAGACGATGCGATCCATCGGCGTCTCGCCCTCGAGATCGGAGAGCACATCCTCGATTGCCTTCTGCTGATCGGCCGTCTCCTCGAAGGGAAAGGTCGCTTCGAATTCGGCATAGGTGCGATCGGCCGCAGCGATCGGCGGACGCTTTGTCGCAGCACGCTGCGCATACAAACGCAGGAGCTCATCGGCCATCTCCTGGACGTACTTTTTGACCTTCGATTTTGTCTTCGAGAAGGTCTGCCCACCGAGCCTGTCGATCTTCGGCGCAGAGGATTCGCCGCCTGCGTACTTTTGAATTTGATGAAGGCGCGTGACGGGCAAGAAGAGCTTGTCGCCGCCGGCATACTCAACAACGAGCACCTCGACGGCGATGGCCGCGACGCCGCGCATCTCGTCCATCTTGCTGACGCCGAGCGTCTTCTTCTGCATACCGAGGTAGCGGCCAATTCCGTGTTCGGTGTGGACGACGAAATCGCCCACCG
Organism: Sandaracinaceae bacterium; assembly: GCA_044373065.1. Taxonomy (GTDB): domain Bacteria; phylum Myxococcota_A; class Polyangia; order Polyangiales; family Sandaracinaceae; genus JAFLCL01. Next base: position 50,369 of record JBILQT010000002.1, on the reverse strand, counting down.
CGAGCTGGCGCAGATCCTCCAAGAAGGCATCGGTGTTGCCCTTCTTCCCCTTTCGCTTCTTCTCCTTTTTGCGGTGCGCGCGTGTGCCGAAGACCTCTTCTTCGGTGACAACGACAAGGGCCGCCTGGGCGAGCACAAAGCCGCTGCCGATCGAGCCGATCACAATTTCGACAAGGCCAGGAGGGCGGCCTTCGAGCATCGACGGAGCGAAGGGAACAGCCTTGCCCGCGGCCTTGAGTTCATAGCCACGAAGCAGCTGTGCAAGGCGCTCGGCTTGGGTGCGTGTGCGGGCCGCGATGACCACGCGAAAGCCCGAGTCGAGCCACTCGTGAATGCGATCGGCGAGCGGCGTCAGCGCATCGTCTTTGCCCTTGCCCTGACGTTGCGCACTCAGCGTCGCGACGAGCAGCGTGTGATCCTCGGCGCCGAGCGAGAGCACCTTGTCGACGTCGACACGGTCAAGCTTCGCAAACGCCGATGCATCGATGTCACCTTCATCGTCTGCATCACCGCCTGCGACGGCCAGGCGATGAATGAGTGTCAGCGGCGCACGATCGAGCGGCGCAAGCGCCTCGGGGCCATGTGCGTAGAGCGCCTCGACCGGAAAGCAGGGGCTCTTCTGTGCGAGCTTCGCGGCGTAGTCGGCCTCGGCTGCATCGAACTCCTCTGCGAGCGCGCGGCCTGCCGCCGTGGGGTCGATCACCGCGAAGCGATGGCCTTTGGGAAGGAACGCATCGATCGTCTCCAGCTTCTCGTAGAACGCGGGCAAGAGCCCATCGATGCCAAGGATCATGCGGCCCGATTCGAGGTCCTCCACGAGCTGCTTGGTCTGCCGCGTGGGGATCTCAAGCTCATCGCAGAGGTCGCGCACCTTGGTGCGTGCGAGAGCGATCTCCGAGAGGCCAAGCATGGCCTCGCGTGCGGGATGAAGGGCTATCTCTTTGGTCGAGCGAATCGTCTTCTGATCGTCGGGATCAAAGAGCTTGATCGACATGACGAGGTAGTCGTCGAGCTCGATGCGCGCGGGGTAGCGCGAGTTCGGCGGAAAGACATCGATGAGCGAGCCGCGCACGGAGAAGGAGCCCGGGTCCTCGACCATCGGAACACGCAGGTAGCCGCCCTCCGAGAGCGTGCGAATGACCTTGTCTCGATCGAGGTCTTCCTCCGTCTTGATCACGATCGAACGGCGCACGAGCGCCTCTTTCGGAGGCACACGACGCGCGAGCGCAGCAGCAGGGATCACGAGGAAGTCGAGCGGCAACCCGTGGGCGAGATGAAAGAGCGTGGCGAGGCGCTCCATGGCCGCGCGACGGTCTGGTGCGACGTCAGCAAAGGGCGTCACATCGGGGCTCGGAAAGACGAGCACGCGGCGCTCCTCATCAGAGCTGTCGGTGTCGACATCGTCGCTCTCGCGGCCTGCGAAGAAGGCGAGGTCGTTGGCGAAGGTGCGGGCTGTGTCGAGGTCTGGCACGACGACGACAAAGGGCGCTTTGGCCGCCTTTTGGGCCCTCACGAGCAAGAGCGCGCTCGCACCGAGTGGCAGCCCTGAGAGGTCGCAGCGCTTCTCGCGCACAACACTTCGCACCGCCTCATCGAGCGACACATTCGCGCGGGAGAGCGCGCCGAGCATCGAGAGGCCGCGTGCGTTTTCGGTGAGCTCGCGCTCGAGCAGGTCGCTATCGCCTTCGTGTTCGTTCATGGGCGCGCGATGCCTAGCGCCCGTGGGGTTTAGGGCAATACGTGAAACCGGATGAATGCGCGGGAACTTCACGCGCGCATCGATGTCGTCTGTGAAGCGCCGAGCGCAAACCTTCTCGGCATCAAGGCGGAGTGATAGATGAGCACCGTGTCCGACCATGAAGAGATGCCCACGTTGCCCGAAGGCTCAAGCGAAGAGCCTCGCCCCGTAGACAACGCGCCGCGCGTGCTGAAGGCCGCGACGGTGGAGCCCGAGTACGAGCCGGGTGCGAGCTACCTGCCCAAGCTTCCGTGGCGCTGGTTCATCCTCGCGGGCGCGATGGGCGCGCTCATCTACTACGGCTACCAGTACCGAGAGCGCGAGCGCGCAACTGCGATGCGCGAGCAGATTCTCTCGACGCATGAGCAAGCGCTGGCGCCCATCGTCGATCGCTATCGCACCTTCCGCGAGCGCATCACGGATTGGACGCTCGAGGCTGTGAACGGCGGTGAGCCCGAGCGCAGGAGCGACCCACGTCTGCGTGTTGCGGGCCTTCACTCTGGCGATGGCCTCTACCTTCGCGTGCGGGCCTCCGATGTGACCGATGCCGAGTCCCTCGAGAGCGCAGCGCGCGCGATGGATCAGGATGCGATCACGCGTTGTCTTGGCATCGCGCCTTCCTCCGCGCGCGGCCTCTACGAGAACGGCGCATTCCTCATGCCCGAGTTCCTCGACACGGTGCGCGACGAGCCTGATTTCCTGCGCCTGCGCGTGATCGACGAGACGCTCTCGCACAACATCTCGGTCGACGTCCCGATCATCTCGACCTTGCTTCGCTCGCAGTACTTCATGCTCGTCGTGCAGCGTGGAGAGAACCGCCGCGAGGAACCCGTCGATGTCTTCTTGTGGGACCTCACCGAGAACCGTCAGCTCATGCGCGCGCGCATCCAGGCGCGTGGCGTGCTCATCCCCGTGCGCATCGATCGCATGATCCCAGGCACGCATGTGCCGCGTGCACCGGGCGTCCCTTCGACGACCTCAGGCGGCGCGAACGATTGCTCCATCGCCTCGCAGATCCGAGCGATTACGGGTGATGCAGCCGCCGAGGTGGGCGCTGCGGCCGTCGGAGCGCTGATGAATGCGGAAGCCGAGGCGACCACCGACGCGGGCCCCACCGCAGACGCAGGCGTCCCTGCACCTATTGAAGCCGCGCCGACGGTTGAGGCCGCGCCGACGGTTGAAGCCGCGCCGACGGTTGAAGCTGCGCCGACCCAAGCACCCTGAGCTCGACCCTTCGGGCCTGAGCGCGCTGAGAGTCTCGCTCTCAGCGCGTTTGCTTTTTGTAGGGCGCGAGCTTGTCGCGAAGGTCGTTCAGCTTCTGCGTGATGAAGCCAACAAGCAGCTGATTGCCGGCCTCGCCCTTGAGCACGAAGTCATCGATGTCGATGAGCCACGCCGAGGTCGCAAAGACGCTGTTCATCTCGTGGTTCAAGCGGATGCCACCGAGCACGGGGAGCTTGAAGAGATTGGCGAGATCGGTCTTGAACATCGCGACGAGATCATCGGGATCGGAGAGGTAATTCTTCACCTCCGCCGTCACCGTGACCGTCGCCTTCGAGCCAATGATCGCCGCCGAGATCATCCCCGACCCCGTCTTGCGATCGAGTCGCACGTAGAAGTTGCGAACCACCGGGTCGCGCAACGCGCGGAACTTCACGAGCTGGCAGTCATCGTTCGCCGAGAAGCCAATGGCCGTGAAGCCGGAGCGCGACATCGCGCGCACCAACTCGCCGACGAAGATCTCGTCCTTCGACTCGCGAATCTCCGCCTTGTGATTGAACTGCGTGAGGAGGTTGAACATGTCTGGCTCCGTTCGACTGCGACGTGACTTCAGGTGAGGTGAGGATTGGTCAGGTCAGCTGATTCGCTCTTTCGGCACGCAAGATTTTGGTTTCAGCGCGCAGGTGCTCCCCGTGCTCGCAACTTCGTTGCTGTGCGCGGTGTCCGCGCCGTGGCGCCCGGAAGGAGCGATAGTCGTGCACTCCTAGCCGCAGGGAGCGAACGAGGACGTAAGCCGCGATCAAACCAAAAGATAAGTGCCTTAGCGAATGCGGCCGTAGAGGTATTTACGCAGCGCATGCACCGTGCTGCCGACGTGGTTCGTGAGGAGCGGATAGTCGACGCTCAGGTCTTCCTTCACGTAGTCGTCGACGTTCCAAAACATGTCGACCTGCACGTAGACGTAGCCGCCCGTGACATCGGCATCGACGGTGATGGTCCCCGGCTCCGCGTTCTGAATGAAGCCGCTCTTGTACTCACTCTTGAGCGCACTCCAGACGCGACCAAAATCCGCGACGGGCTCGCCGTATCCGATGACGACGCTCGCGCGATGACCGAGCACCTTCGAGGCGAGCAGGCCGCCGGTCAGATGACGCAGATCGAAGACGATGCGCGCGCGCGACTGGAGCTCTTCAAAGCGCAGGTGATGCGCCTCGCCCGTGCTGCGCAGATCGATCAGCGAGAAGCCGTTGTCGAGGGTGCTGGTGATGACGGCACCGACGAGCACCTCATCGACAAACATCGCGCGCTCGTTCTCATGAAAGTGCGCCCAGCTCTTCTTCACCAACTCACCAAAGACGCGATCCTTCGCGTCATCCTGCGCCTGGCGTCGCTGATTCAAAACGCCTTGTACTTCAGGGTGATTCGCGAGCGGGAACCACTCTTGGCTACCCTGGTAGGTGAACGAGATGTTCTGCGCGAGGCGTCCATGAAGGACGTGATCGATGAGCGCATGGAGGGTCATCGGCCCGAGCGCGCCACTTGGCCCCGAGGCGTAGAAGACGTTCTGATCGGCTGGAGGGATCGCCATACACGAACGCTACAACGAGATGGGTCTTCGATCTTCTTGATGTACGTCAATGCCACGCCTGCGAGGGTGCCCGAAGCTGGGTCGATGCAATCACACTCGGTCGAAGAGGAAGCGCGCCTTCTCTCGAAGCTCTCGTTCGCCTCGGCAGCGGCCTTCCTCGCGCTCTTCTCGGTCAGCCTCGGAAGCGGCGTGAGCCAGCAATGGTTTGAGCATGTCCGCGTGCCCGAGGCTTATGCCGCAGCACTTCGCGAGAGCGCGTTTCTCCTTCGCGCGCTCATCACGCTCGATGATGTGTTCATCGCGCTCTACGTCTCCACGGCCCTTCTCTTCGCGCGAACTCTTTCTCGCTCCGACGCGCTTCTGGCGCGCTGTGCAGGCGCGGCCGCGCTCACCGCGGGCGTGCTCGACTACGCCGAGAATCACCACATCTTGGCGATGCTCGGGGCCGCAGAGCTGGGATTGAATCCTTCCCTTGCAGAGCTTGTGCAGCGTGAGTCTTGGAGTGCGCTGAAGTGGATGCTCGCGCACTTCGGATTCTTCCTCGCGGGGCTCGCCATCCGGCCTCGCACGCCTCTCATGCACATCTTCCGGTTCTCGCTGCTCGCGTTTCAGTTGCCCATCGGCGCGCTTGCTTGGACGGTCCCCTCGCCCAACTGGGTCGTGCCCATTGCGATCGCGCGTGCGGCAGGTTTGTTTGGCGGATTCGTGCTCATCGCCTTGCTTGCGAGGGACCTCGCGCGTGACGACGCACCCGCGAGAGATGCTCCGGTGTGACGCCCAGATACGAGGCGACGACGTTCTGGTGCACGCGCGCCTCCAGCCCCGGCCAACGCGTACGGAAGCGCTCGTAGCGCGCGGCCGCATTCAGCGCGATGAGCTCGTATTCGCGCTCCGATTTCGTCACGTAGAGGCGCTCGGCGAGGCGTGCGCTGAAGCTCTTCCATGCGGGCGACTCGTTCCGCAGCCGATCAAACGAAGACCACGGGACGACGGCCAAGCGCACATCGGTGAGCGCCTCGATGAAGCTCCGTGAGGGCTTGCCGGAGAGGAGGTCTGCGAGCGACCCGCTGAGCTCTCCCTCCACCGCGAAGGAGCGCGTTCGCGTTGTCCCGTCCTCAAGAATCCAGAGCTCGCGCGTCACCCCATCGAGCACGAGCGCGGCCTTGGAAGCGTGCTCCCCGGCGTGAAGGAAGTACGCCCCCGCATCGAGCGATTGCACAACGCTCTCGGCGACAAGCGAGGCGAGGTCATCGCCTGTGAGCGGCGCGATCGCGCGAAGGGTCTCCTCAAAGCGTTGCCTGTCCGCGTCATCCATACGCTTCAGTATGGAACACTCGGCGGATTGCACGCTCGTTGTGATGACGGAAGTCTTTGCCACAGTGGGAATCTGCGAGATCAGTGCGTTGCATCCATACGGTAGCGTATGGAGGCGCGTGTCTTCTCTTCAGCGCGCCAAGGCGTCGATCTCGCCCTCGGCCACCACGCGCGAAGCATCGCGTTCAGGGATCCAGCGCGCCTCGGCAAGGGCGGGATCGAGTGCCTGCCAGGTGATGCGCCATGCGATGCGACGCGCGCGAGGAAGCATCAGGGTGACGACGCGTGGTGCATTGGCAGGCACGCGGTCATCGCTGACCTGATGCATCGCACCTCCCCGTCGCTCGAAGCGGCGCATCAGGGTTGTGCTCACCTGCGCGGCATTGCGCGTCAGCGGCCAGGCCTCGACTTGAAGGCGCCGATACATGTCGCCCGTCGGCACCGCATGGCCTGCTTCGCTTGTCAGCGTGAGCGTCACTTCCGTCTGCCGACCCACCACGTCTGCTGTGGCTTCCACATGAAGTGCGCGGGCCAGGAGCGAGGCATCGCGTGCACCCGGCATCGCGTGGTTGCCGTCAGGCATATGACAGTGCTGACACGTCCCGCGGCCCTCGACTTCATGCCATTCGCGCATCGTCCCTTGGAGCATCTCCGTCTCGTCATAGGGCGTGGGCGCGACGGCCGCGAAGGTGAAGTCGTGGCATCCCGCACACGATTCCGAGGTGCTCAGCGTGGCATCGACGGTGATCGGATGCGGTGCCTCAGGCGATGCATGGGCCGAGAGCACGGAGACCTCGCGCACATGGCAGACGGCGCACGAGATGCCGTTCAGCGCGGCCTCTCCTTGCGGGGCTTCAGGGTCTGCGAGAGGCGCGTGGCAGCGCACGCAGGCGGCCTGGTGATGGGGCTGCCACTCGGCTTGAAATATCTCGTTCGTGAACGCGCTTGCATGCGCCGATGCATGCCAGTGGCGCGCATCGTCCACGTGGCAACGCATGCAGGCAGCGTCATGTAGATCGGGGTTGTCGAGCACGCTTTCGAGCGCTGCGGGAGCAGCCTGCGGTACAGGCACACGGGCGGGCTCCGTACAACCTGCGAGAAGCATCCATGCGAGCCACCGAGGGCGCATCGATCAGTTCGCGGCGGCTGCCGCAGCCGGTGCCACGAGCGTCGTGCCATTCCACGTGTAGAGCGTCTCGGTGCGCCCGGGGCCGCGCACCACGAAGGGATAGAACGTGCTGCGACGCCTCAGCGCCGTGGTCACCGTCGTGCGCTCGCGCCTCGGTGCGGCGGGCGATGCGAGCGTGAGCGTGAAGGCCGGCGCGGCGGCGAAGGTCCCCTGTGTCGGCATCGCGTAGGCCTCCCAGAGATGGTGCGTTGGGTCGCTCGGAAGAAGCCAAGCGACGAGCAAGAGACGCTCGAGGCCAGAACCCTCGGCTTGTATCGAGCGCGCATCGACGAGGGTGCCTTCGTGACGCAGCCAAGCGCGGAGGGCAGGAGCCTCATGCGGGCCATGCCCTGGCACGACGCCGACGATGCTTCCCGCAGCACTGGGCGCATAGACAACCACCGCGTCACCGCCTGGGTCGCGCTCCATCACAAGCGCGATGGCCTGCGACTGCGCGCTCGCACGCTCGGCGTCGGGCAGACCGGCGAGGAAGGCGTTGACACTCGGGGCGGCGCTTGCAGTCACACCCAAGTTCGTCGTCGCATTCACGCGCTGCAGCATTCCCGAAGGCAACCAACCCACGAGCCCTTCGCTCGCGACCACGAGCGTCCACTGACCGCCTCCGGTGCGCGATGGGCCTGCGCTCAGCTCACCGAGCACACCGTAGAGGCGCGCGTTCGCAGGCAGCATCACGCCGCTTCCAGGGCGACGCGGTGCAGGCCTCAGCTGCGCGGGGCGCTTGAGTCGAAACATCATGAAGCGCGCAGGCGTCGACCACGCGCGCTCAGTCACCGTCATGCCCGCAGGTGCTCTGGCTGCGCTCGTGTCGAAGACAAGCAGCGTTGCGACGTCGATCGGTGCCGAGCCTTGCGCCGCAACGATGTTGCTGGTTTCCCTTTCAGGAAAGAACCAACGTGTGCACAGCGCACTCGCCGAGAGCACCGCGCGCGCAAAGGGCTGTGCGGGCGTCAGCACACGAATCAGCGCAGGCGGACGTGCCTCCAAGAAGAGCGGCGTCTCCACCGTCGCCACAGCCACCGCGTTCGGAATGCGCCCCAGCACCGAGTGCACATTGAGCAGCGCACCCAGCTCCTCATAGGGGATGACCTCGGTCTCACCGTCCTCATGCACAAAGGTGATCCCATCCAACGTCGGTGCCATCGGCGACTCCGACGTGAGATCACCGGAGTCACTGAGCAGCTCCGCTTGAGCGCCCGCAATCAGCAGGTCATCCAGCTCCAGCTCACGGATCGCCTCGCCGACAATCTCCCATCCATGCGTCGAGTTCTCGTAGAACGACTCGCCACGTCCTTCCATCGTCTCGGCCACACACACATAGGCCACGAGGCGGGTCGACCCGAGCGTCACATCGCAGCGCATCGCGAACGAGTTCGGATTGTCCGGATCGCCCGAGTCGGTATCGAAGTTCTCCATCCGCTGACGCATCACCGCCCGCAGCTGTTGCTCAATCGCTTGCTGCACCGGCGCCGCAAGGGCCACACGCCCATAGGTCATCGTCCCGTGCATCATCTCGAAGTTGGACGCCTCGTGGTCCAGTTCCTCAATGGGCTCCACCCCCGTTGGCACATTCTCATTCGCCGTCTGCGGAGGCGCGGCCACTGGAACCTCGACCTCGTGAGGCGCCTCCGGCTGCTGAGGTGCCTCAAGCGGTGGCTCCTCGGGCGCGGGAGCTCGCTCCGGCTCGACGACAGGCGTGATCACCTGCGGCGCCTCCTCACCACCACCACAGGCGAGAAGCGAGAGCGCGAGCACAACCGAGAGCGGAGCAGCCTTCATGGGGCGAGCGTGCCTGGTTTGCGGGCGCGTTTGAACGCACTCCGTGTAGATTGGGCGGATGCAGAAGTTGAGATGGGCTGGCTGGTGCTTCGTCGTCACGCTCGGTTGCTCGCAATCGAACACTCCCGATGGCGTCGATGCCGCCGTCGACACGCGTGAGATGCCACGCGATGGCGCGATGGAGGTAACGCGCGACTCACTCTGCGTGGGGCTCGATCCGCTGAGCCAAGCGTGCGCGAGAGAGGTGTTGGCGCGGATTGATCGCGATGCGTGTCAGGACCAACTCGCGTGCAGGCCATCCATCGATCCGCGTTACTGCGACGTCTACTACCCAGAGCAGGGCTCGGCATCCATCCTGCTGAACGACAATCAGCTCGTGCTCGTCAGGCTTGGTCGACTGCGCATCGACCTCGACGCAGCCCTCTGCGTGCTTCGCAACAACAGTCCGTGTGAAGACACAGGTCCGGCGCTCTGTGAACCCATCCTGGTCCCAACTGCGAACTTCACCACGTGCATGACACAGGAGGAATGCGGCCGCGACGGGTACTGCAGCACGGATCGGCCATGCGGGGCCGGACGATGCCAGCCGCGCCCTGCATCGGGCGCCACCTGTGTGCCCGGCGGGCGCTGCGCGTGGGGCGAAGGATGTCAGGACGGCCTCTGCCGCACCTATACGAGACAACGACGCACGGCGGCTCTCGGAGCGCGGTGTGGCCTCGTCGTCGAAGGCACGACGTACCACTATGAGACGTGTGCAGGCGGCTTGGCGTGCCCGTTCTCCGGAACCTCACCCCAGACATGTGTTCCCGTGGCCTCTCTGGGTGAGTCCTGCAACAACTGCCCGGGCCCGGACTGCGCCGTCTGCGGCTTCTCGCGTCGATGTGAGAACAGCGTTTGCGTGTCCAACCCGCTCCCGCGCCAAGGCGACCCGTGCAACCGCCTAACCAGTTCGCAGGGCCTCTGCGATAGCGGTACCCATGGCCTGCTCTGCGAGGACGGTCTCTGCGTGACAAGCCAAGGCCGCCTCGGCGACGTCTGCGCCATTCCCTGCGCCGAGGGCTACTGCGCGCCCCCAGCGGACATTCGTGGCCCTTCACGCTGCATGGCAACAAGGCTCCCCAATGGAGCGCCCTGCAGCGCCCTCGATCAATGCGAGAACGGCCTCTGTTGCAATGGCGTTTGCGTCGCTGTCCCCGAGTGAGGGACCAAAAAGAAGGCCTGGCTGGTTTCCCTAACGGGAAAGAGGGAGCCGAAGCTCCCGTCTCTCATCACTGCCGCGATCGAATCACGCCATCTCGATAGTTGGGGCGTAGGCATCGCTGCCACGTTGTTGCCGGAAGGGGCAACACCTCGGTAACGTACGCCATGCGCAGTTCGCGATGGGTTGCCCTGATGGTGATGGTCACGCTCGGTTGCTCGCAATCGAACGCACGCAATGAGGCGGATGCCGCCATCGACACGCGTGAGGCAAGTCGCGATGCCACGTTGAATGCGGATGGCGATGCCTACGAAGCCCCACGCGATGCGCCGATGGAGGTGACGCGAGAGTCACTCTGCATGGGCCTCGATCCGGCCAGCCAAGCGTGCGCGAGAGAGGTGCTTGCCCGCATCGATCACGACGCCTGCCTCGACAGCCTCGCCTGCGCCACGACGCCGCTCGACCCTCGGATCTGCGACGTCTACAACCCCGCGCAGGGCTCGTGGATGGTCGAAGGATATCGGCGTCAGCTTGTGCTCGTGCGCCTCGGCCGTCTGCGCGTCGACCTCGACGCGGCCGTGTGCACGCTTCGTGACACAACGCGCTGCGGGAACGGTTTGGATTTTCGATGCGGGCCCGTGCTGGTCCCGACAGGAGCGTTCGCGTCGTGCACGCAAACCGAAGAGTGCGGCCCTGGTGGATACTGCGCAGAGAGTGACTTGCTAGGCTGCGAAATGGGCGTCTGTCGGCCGCGTCTCGCGCCAGGTGCAGCGTGCGGCGCGGAGACGCCGTGTGCGTTCGGCGAGTTGTGTCTTGAGGGCCTTTGCAGATCCGTCGCCGCACCACGTCGTACCGCTCCACTCGGGGCTACGTGTGGTCCGATCGTGGATGGGCCCACGTACCACTACGAGTGGTGCACAGAGGGCCTGGCCTGTGCGACTGGAGCGGACTTTCCATGGACATGCCTTCCAATCTCCAGCCGAGGGGAGCGCTGCGGAGCTTGCCCAGGGCCCGACTGCACCGTCTGCGGCGCATCGCTCCGCTGCGAGACCAACGTCTGCGTGCCCTTCGAACTCCCCCGCGAAGGCGACGCCTGCGTCGGCCCGCTTGGTTCACAAGGGCTCTGCGCATGGGGCACGTACGGTCTCCTCTGCGAAGAGGGCGCCTGCGTCACAAGTCGAGGCCGCATTGGCGATGTCTGCCGCATCCCGTGCATCGAGGGCTACTGCGCGTACCCCGACGAGAGCTCGTTGGTTCAACGCTGCGTCGCCACACGCCTGCCCCTCGGCGCCTTCTGCAGCGCCATCGACCAATGTGAGAACGGCCTCTGCTGCGGCGGCGTTTGCGTCCCTGTCCCCGAGTGACGCCACGAAAAACGGGAGACCATGAGCGCGCCCGGCGGTACCGCACCCCATCGCAAGGTGCTGCCGCCATACCCCCGTCGTAGGACACGGGTTGCAGGAAGCGCATGTGCGGAGCGCCCAGCGATGGGTCGGAGTCGCCTGGGGCGCTGGGATTGACACAAGTTTGATACGTGCTCCCATCGGCGGTGGATGCGCGGTAGCGGTCGGCGATGGGTCCCGGTCAGGGCGGGCGGTGTGTGTTGGCGGTTGGCGATGGGTCTGGGTCGCGTGGGGCGGTGTGCGGTGGCGGTTGGCGATGGGTCTGGGTCGCCCGGGGCGGTGTGCGGTGGCGGTTGGCGATGGGTCTGGGTCGCCCGGGGCGGTGTGCGGTGGCGGTTGGTGTCGCGCGTTCGTGCTCGATCGCATGCCGCACCCCAAACGAAAAACGGGAGCCGAAGCTCCCGTCTCTCAACACTGCCGCGATCGAATCAGACCATCTCGATCTTCTTCTTCCGCTTCTCCGCGCTCTGCAGAAGGAAGGCCTCGATGAACTCATCCAAGCGCCCGTCGAGCACGGCTTGGATGTTCGATTCCTTGAGCTCCGTGCGCTCGTCTTTCACGAGCTGGTAGGGCGCCATCGTGTATGTGCGCACCTGTGAGCCGAAGCCGTTCTGCATCTTGTCGACGCCGTAGTTGGCCTCGAAGTTCGCCTCACGCTTCTGACGCTCGAGCTCGTAGAGCTTGCCGCGCAGCATCTTCATCGCGGTCGCACGGTTCTTGTGCTGACTGCGCTCTTGCTGACACGCGACGATGGTGCCGCTCGGGATATGCGTGATGCGGATGGCCGACTCCGTCTTGTTGACGTGCTGACCGCCCTTGCCGCCGGCACGGAAGGTATCGACCTTCAAGTCCTCGGGCTTGATCTCAATGTCGCCGACATCGTCATCCAAGTCGGGCACGACTTCGACTGCGGCGAAGGCCGTCTGACGACGTGCATTCGAGTCGAAGGGAGAGATGCGAATCAGGCGATGCACGCCGTTCTCTGCGCGCAGGAATCCGTATGCGTACAGACCGCGCACCGCGATGGTTGCGCTCTTGATGCCGCCGTCGCCCTCTTGCACATCGAGGATCTCGCACTTGAAGCCCTTCGTATCGGACCAACGCAAATACATGCGCTGAAGGATCGTCGCCCAATCCTCGGCATCGAGCCCGCCTGCGCCCGAGTTGATCGCGAGGATCGCATCGCTCTTGTCTTCGCTTCCGGAGAGCATGCGCTGCACCTCCATCTGCTTCACGAAGACTTCGATCTCGGGGATCTGCGAGACGACCTCCTCGATCATCGCCTCATCGCCCTCAGCCATCTCAAGCAGCTCGAGCAAATCCTTGCTGTTGCGAACGGCTTTGTCGAAGGCGTTCACCGTCACTTCGAGTGCGCCCTTTTCCTGGCTGAGTTTCTGCGCGCTCTCCGCGTCGTCCCAGAAGCCAGGCTGGATGGAGCGGTCGTTCAGTCGTTCGATTTGGAGACGAAGGCCGTCGACGTCAAAGAGACCTCCCCAGCGCTTCCAAGCGCTGAGCAAGCAGAGGCAGTGCGCCGCGTGCTTCGCTAATTGTCATTGTCATGGTGCATCCTCAGGTGTCGTCTTCGCGAAGAGCGAAGCGGCGAGGAGGTACGACCCGCATATGTTCCAGTCAATGAAGCTTCGCGGTGCATGGCTCGCGGCGGCGTGGGTCGTTCTCGCGCCAAAGGTGGCGCTGGCCGAGGCACGTTGGTGCACGTGGACCAATGACACCGTAGCCAGCGGAGACCCTGGCACTCTCCGCTGCTACGCCGATATGGCCGAGTGCATGACCAACGCAGACTGCGGCGTCGGGCGGATCTGCGACGGGACGAATTGCGTTCCTCCATGCACAACCATTCGCCTGGCTGAAGACGGGGGTGACTGCGACGGCACTTCGTTCGTGCGCCTCTCGGGCACAGCACCCGCCGTGGTGTCTGTGCCCTCGAGCACAACCTTTGCGCCGACTGGCTACTGCCAGATCGCGGGCACAGGGCCTGTGTGCAGCCCAACTCCGACGTGGACACGTTGGGAGGCCTCCTACCTCCAGGAAGACGCGGGGGCACCTGCGCTGGTCGGGCTGCAACACACGAATGTGTGGGGCGCGGCGGACAGTGATGGCGACACCTGCGTCGACGGAGGTGACCCGAACGTATGCACTGGGCCTCGACCCACGACCTGCGGCGACCGTCAGCGTCCAGCAACCTGTGGAGCCAGTGAGGGCCCCAGCGGGGTCTGCTGCATCGTCGGCGCAACGGTCGAATGCGGTTCCTGCCCCGCGGAAGACTGCTCGACGATCCAGGCCTGCAACCCCGACAGCGACCTCTGGTCCTGCGCACCACTCTCAGGCACCACCGCAAATGGGGCGTGTTTGCGCAACGACGACAACCCCGTGCCGATCGACGGCGCGACTGGCGTCTGCATCTTCCCGGCATTCCTTCGTGGTTGCTTGATGCCCGGTCTGCCAGACATGGGAGCGGCTTGCTTCACGACCCCAACGGACGGTCCGACGACGAACTTTTTCGATGGGGACTGCGACAGGGATGGCTGTCCCAACGGCCACGATTCCGCGCCGTGCCTGCGCTGTGATGGCGCGCAATGCCTGGCGGTCGCGATTCATGAACCAAGAGACCGCTGTCGCAGGCTACGCATGGCGGAGGACGAGCCGATCGACCCAATGGACTGTCGGACCGATGCAGCCCTCCCCGATACTGGATCCCACGACGCAGGCCCGGTTGACGCAGCCATGGACGCGCCCTCACCCGACGCCCAAATCCCACCGCAGGTCACCTTCGGCGGCGGCGGAGGTTGCGCCTGCACCACGGGCGCGCGCCCACGCGGGCACGGCCTGAGTCTCCTCGTGCTCGGATTGCTCGCTTGGATCGCACGCCGACGCGGCCGCTGAGACTCCCCATCGACAAAAGAAAAAGCCCGCGGAAGCGGGCTCTTTTTTGAAGCAGTGAAGCGCCGATCAGCCCTTGCTGATCTTGCCTTCTTTGTGCGTCTTGTGGAGACGGCACGCCGGGCAGTGCTTCTTGATGGTGAACTTCTCCGGCATCGTGCGCTTGTTCTTCGACGTGTAGTAGTTCGCGCGGCTGCAGGTCTCGCAGGTCAACTTGATCAGGTCTCGCATGGTGCTCCTCAGGTCTGCCTGGCCGTCTTGCGAATCAGGCGAAGTCGTATCTTCCAGGTTGGAAGGGCGCCGATTCTACACAGCACCCTCGCTCGGTCAAATGCCGCGGGTGCTTCGGCGTCGGATCCTCCACACGAGGAAGACCAAGAAGGTGAACATCGGCGCAGAGTTGGCGCGCGATCCAACCACGCATCCGCCTCCCCGCGCGGCACTTGGCAACGCGCTTCCAGCATCCAGCGTGCCCGCATCGGCCTCGCACAGAGCACCTCCCTCAAGCGCCGAGACCGTGAGCTCAACGAAGGTTGCGCCCTCCACGAGATCCAGCGTTTCGATGGCAAAATAGGCCGTTTCGCATGCGCCCAAGCGCGCGAAGGAGACGGCTTGTGCGGTGAGCGCAACCTGCTCGTCGGAGACGATCCCACGGCCGTCTGTCTCGACGGGCGCGCCACGACGCATGTGAAGGACGTAGCGCCCGTGCGAGGAAAGCGGGCGCCACGTGAAGACGATTCGCTCTGGCTGCTGCGGCGTTGCCAGGGCGATCTGCACAGGCCCCAGGCGCGCGCCATTCGCACCTGTCGCGCCAGAGAGGCCCGAGTAGAGCGCATGTGAAGCGCCTTGGCGTAGCGGTACGACACGCCGACAACCGACCAGGCCGCGCTCACGCATCAGCGCCTCCACACGTGCGGCATCCGCCTCAGTGAACCCCTCGCGCCCAACGAGACTCTGCGCGGTGGTGATCGCTGCCTCCGCGGCCTCGGCGAAGGTTGCGGCACGCGAGAGGCTCGCCACCGTGAGGTACATCAGCGCATCGACCTTGGGCCCAAGCTCCTGACGCAGCGCCCACATCGCCGATGACCACACGCGTCCATCGAGATGGCCACTGCCCCCGAGTGACTCGGGGCATGTGTAGACCGCATCGATCTCGCGAATCGCCAGCGCCGGATCGAGCAGGCCAATCTCGCGCACGGACTCACCAATCACGCCATCGCCCTGCATCACCGCAGCCCAGTAGTCACTCGTGCCTTCGCTCAGTGCGAGGGGTTCAAAGTGCGCGCCTTGTGCGTCGAAACCAAACGCGACGAGACCGGATGTCTCGGCCGTGACGAGGTGAGCGAACTCGTGATGCAAGACGTCTGCGTCGTAGGCGAAGTCGAAGGTCGCGGCCTGCCCGAAGACAAACGATGCGCAGCTGCGCGATGAGCCTGCGACGAAGGCGGCGTTCACGAGAGGAACCTGAGACTCGAGCGTGAAGTTCACGCGTACCTCAAGCGGGCCGCCGAGGGGGCAGACATAGCGAAACGCGTGCTCGCGCTCGAAGCGCGCGGCGACCTCATTCAGGTGATGAAATGCGTTCACCTCCGCGAAGCCATCGTCGAACGCGGAGGCGTTGGGCGTGAGGAGAAAGTCACCGCGCGCATCGGGCATCGCACGCTGCACGGCAAGGCACGTCCCGTCGCGCTGCACATCACACGAGCGCACGTTGAACGATGCATTCGTGAGCGCCTCGGGTGAGGCTTGGGGTGCCATCGTGATGCGCGTGGTGCGACCGCCATCAGAGAGCGGGTTGCGCGCGTAGACATCCCCGAGCACGTCGCTTGTACGCGGCATCACGCGCGCAATCGTGAGCGAGGGAACAAGCACAAAGACGTCCTCTGCGACGCCCGTATCGCGCAGTGCGATGCGCCACGCGGCGTGTATCCCCAATGCATCCTCAAGAAGGACGCGCTCTTGCTCATCGACGCGAAGACGCCTCGCACCAAGCGCGATCCTGCGTGCGGCGGACTCCGTCAGCGCCCAATGCGCATGCGCCTCTTGCACGGCGTGCTCTGCCGCCTGCAGCGCAAGAGGATGCGTGTGCTCCCAATCGATGCGCCCTTGTGGATTGCGTCGCAGGACGCGCTCCGCATCGACCACGCGGACTCCGTCGACGTAGGTCTCCGTCCGCTCGATCAGAAAGCCGTGGCTCGCGATGAGGTGCGCCGCGCTCTGCGCCTCTGCAACGGCGGGCGCGACTAGAAGCGCCGCGAGGTTCGCACTGGCAGCAAGCAGAGAGAGCGTTCGGACGTGCACCCTCCGAGCTTACGCCTCGCGCTGCAGGGAAGCCGTCCGCTTAGAGGCCAAGCCAGATGCGCGCGTCGAGTGCACGCGTTCCGCGACGCACCTGGAAGAACACAGGCGCGGTATCGAGCACGCCAAGCTCAGCGCCACGCGCGAGGGTCTGGCCGACGCTCACGGTTGCGCGACCGAGGCCGCCATAGATGGTGAAGTAGCTGCCGCCGTGGTCGAGAATCACGAGGCGCCCATAGGCCGAGTGCGTCTGCGCGAAGGCCACGCGACCATCGGCTGCTGCACGGACGGATGTCCCCGCTGCGCCGCTCATCTCGATGCCTGCGCCCTCCTCACGCTGCCCTGCGCGCATATTCGTCGGCGAGAGCAGAGGGATCATCAGCTGACCGCGCTGCGCCTCGAAGGCGTTGGTTGGCGCGGGTGACGGATCTGCCAAGCGAATGCCAAAGCCTGACGATGCGACCGTATTGAAATCTGTAGCAAATGCAGGGGCGCCTCCAGTGAGGGCAGCGGCGAACATCGCCTGCTCGGCCTCCGCGCGCTGCGCTTGAAGCGCGTGAAGCGTCGCCCGTGCAGCCTCAAGCTCGGTGGCGCGCTGCGATGCCTCTGCTTGAAGCGCAGAAGAGCGGGCCTGAAGATCACCGAGCGCCTCCAGATCACCGCGCACGACGCGCTCCAAACGCTCGCGCCTTGAGAGATGCTGAAGAAGCGCGTTGAACCCACCCGAGAGTGGCAGAGCGCCTGCGCGTGTGAGCCGATAGAGGGCGCGTGTGCGCTCGCGAAGGCGACGGTTGGTCTGCGCGCGCGATTCTGTCAGCGATGCGACTTCGGCCTCTGCGCGGGCACGCTCTGCATCGAGTTGCTCAATGCGCGAGACTTGATCGGCGAGCTGCTGATCGAGGGCTGCGGTGGGCGCAACAGGCGCTGCGCCCCAGCCTGTTTGCATCGCGGGCCATGCCTGCCCGTGCGCTGCGCTCACGCCGGAGAGCGCGAGCATCAACATGAGCGAGAGTCCTCGGTTTGCGCGTTTCATCGTGGTGCCTTTCGCGTTCAAACGGCGAGGTAGCGGCGAAGCGAGACCAGACTTCCCATCGCGCCCACCACACCGCCGGCGAGGATCACCGCGAGCGCTGCAGTCGGTGGAAGGAAGACGGTGCGGACGCCTGCGAGCGAGGCGACGCTGCTGTCGATGTGCGTGCGCAGAAGAACGAATGCGACGAGCAACATCAGGACCGCGAGCGTGGCGCCGACGAAGCCTTGGATCATGCCCTCGATGACGAAGGGGCCGCGCACAAACGAGTCGCTCGCGCCGCAGAGCTTCATCACTTCGATCTCCTCGCGACGGCCAGCGACCGCGAGACGAATCGTGTTGCCGACCACGAAGATGACGCAGAGCAAGACGAGCACGGCGAGGCCGAAAGCGACGAGGCGTCCTGCGGAGACGAGCATCTGAAGCTGCGAGAACCAGCTTCGGTACGTCTCCACATCTTCGACGATCGCAAAACGCGCAACACGGTCGGCAATCTGCTGCGAGCCGACGCCCTCCGCGCCACCCGCGAGGCTGACCTCGATCGAAGCTGGGAACGCATCGGTCGGAAGGCCATCGAGGGCGCTACCGATCTGCGCATCGCGCACGAACTGCTCACGCGCCTGGGCCGAGGTCACGTGCTCCACATGCGAGACACCCGAGACGCCTTCAAGGGCGAGCACCAGCTGCTGCACATCCTCACCGCGGGCACCGTCGCGCAGGAAGACCGTCACGCGTCCGGCGCGCTCCCAGGAGGTCGCGAGCGAGTCGAGGTTGGAGAGCAAGAGCAGCGCGAGCCCAAGGCACATGAAGGCGATGGTGAGTGACGAGATCGCAACGGCATGAAGCCCTGCTTCCTCGCGCATGCCGCGCGCTGCGCGACGAAGTGTTGAACGAAGTTCCATGAGGTCCCCTCAGCCAAAAGTCGGTGCAAAGCTCGCGTCCAAGGGCGTGAGCTCGGTTGCGTCTTCCATGCGCGAACGAGCAGCGATGGCGTGTGATTGCGTGGTCTCGGAGGGCGCGCGTTTCCAGTCGGAGAGACCGCGGCGCGCCTCCTTCAGGTTGCCGTCTTCGATGTAGACGATGCGATGCGGGCGCTGCTCAAGCAGGGTGTGATCGTGCGTCGCAAAGAGCACCGTGGTGCCTGTCGCGTGGATCTCTTCAAAGAGCGTGAGGATGTCGAGCGCGAGCGCGGGGTCGAGGTTGCCGGTGGGCTCATCGGCGAGGAGAAGCGCGGGCTCCGTGACGATGGCGCGTGCCACAGCGACGCGCTGCTGCTCACCACCGGAGAGCGTGGCGGTGATCTGATCACCCTTGCCCTTGAGGCCGACTCGCTCGAGCGTTTCAGCCACGCGAGAGCGCACAAGGCGTGGCGGCATCTCAAGAATCTCAAGCGCGATGGCGACGTTCTCAAAGACCGTCCAGTGGCTCACCACCTTGAAGTCTTGAAAGACGATGCCGAGGTTGCGGCGCAGGTAGGGGATCGAGTCCGCGGTGAGGCGCGAGATGTCGCGACCGCAGAAAAGAATGCGTCCCTCATCGACCGTCTGACGGCGATGCACGAGCTGAATGAGCGTGCTCTTTCCTGCGCCACTCGGGCCCGTGACGAAGACGAACTCGCCGCGCTCGACCGTGAGATTCACGTCTTTGAGCGTGGGCTGATCGCGCTTGAAGAACTTGAAGACGTTCTCGAAGACGAGGATCGGCTTGTTCGCAGCCATGCCCTGTGGCGAGAGCCCGGCGCGGAAGAATGCGAAGGGACGCGGTGGGGCCTCGGTGCTGCTTGGGGCCGACTTACGAGCGAACGAGAAGAGCGCCATGGGCCCGGGGTAACTGGTCTCGCCTCAAGGCCGCAAGAAAACGACAAGTCGAGGCTTGGTGCTCTTGGAGTGCGGTCCCGAAAACTTGGGCGCCTCAGCCGCGGCACCTAGCATGCGGCATGCTGCGTCTCCTCTTTTCGCGCGGGCCTCTTGCTGTACTCGTGATGGCGCTGTTGCTCGTTGGGCATGACGTCGCGCGCTCCCAGGAGCGCAGCCAGGTTCACGTCGTTCGGCGAGGCGACTCGCTCTCCACGATTGCGCTTCGGTATCGACTCTCGCTGGCCGAGCTGCGGGCACTCAACCCTGCGCTGGAAGACCCAAACGAGATCCAGGCGGGAGAGCGTGTACGCGTCTGCTGTGCATTGTCGGATGCGGCGCCTGCTTCTCCACAACGAGCGCGTGCTCGCGCGGCGTCTGAGCCACTGGCCGCACTGCTCCGAACGCCGGAGCATCAGCGCAGGTGGAGTGCGATCGTCATTCATCACACGGCGGGCGCCTCGGGCGACCTGGCGGGCATCGAGCACTTTCACCGGGAGGTGAGAGGCTTTCCGCGTGGCATGGCCTATCACCTCGTCATCGGGAACGGACACGGCATGGGCGATGGTGAGATCGGTGTCGGCGGGCGCTGGCGCCAGCAGCAGCCGGGGGCACACGTCGCCTCCCATCGACGCGACCCACAGACTCACGAGCTTGTGGACGACATCGCCATCGGCATCGCGCTGATTGGCAACTTCGAGAACGGTCGGCCAAGCGCAGCACAGGACGCCGCGCTTCATCGCTTGGTCGGTTACCTGCGCGCTCGCTACGGCATCCCTGCCGACCGCGTCTTTGGGCACGGTGAGGTGCGCCGCTACCGCTAGCGGCGCGTGATCACTCGCACTCGATCACTGTGTCGCGCCACCAGGCCGACGTGCGCGCGAGTGACTCCTCATCCGCCTCGCCAATCTCGCGACCAAGAAAGCGCGCGTCGACACGCTCCAATCCAGTCGCGTCGCTGCCCCACTCGGACGCAAACGTCTGCACCAACATCGGCTCGGCGACCTTGGCGTGCGTCGAAAATCCCCACATCGCCTCCTGGCTCACGTCGTCGAGGTTCGCGTAGTAACGCCAGAGGAAGAAGCCGGCGAAGAAGCGCTCGGGGACAAACGCGCGGAAGCTCGCATCGAGGGCGCGTGACTGTTCTTCTTCGGAGTAGACGACATCGGTCATTCCGTCGGGCCAGAGCCAGGGCTCAACAGCCGCGTTGGCGCGCGTCGTGTAGCCAACCTCGACGAAGAGCAGCGGCATGTCGAGCACCTCGGTGAGCGTGGCGACTTGATCGCGAATGCGCTCGGCGCCCTCAAGGTACTCGGCGGTCGTCGCGTCGTTGTGATCGGCCAGCGGGTAGAAGGCGTTCACGCCGATGAAGTCGAGCTGGTCCCAGAAGAGCACGTTCTCGGCCTCATCCCAGTTCGCGCTGTAGGTGAGCCAGCCGCCGAAGTCGTGGCGGATGTCTTGGATGAGCGAAGTCCAGAAGGCGCCAAAGCGGCCTGACCACGACTTGCACTCGACGCCCACGGAGAACGCATCGGCGCCGTAGCGCTCGGCGTCGCGGGCCCAGGCGAGCACAAACGCGCGGTAGCTCGCCTGGTAGTCGAGCCAGCTCTCCTCGTCGGGGAAGTCGATCTCGCCGCGCCAGCCCTGCTCATTCCAGACCCAGAGATGCGGGATGAGGAGCACACGGATGCCGCGCGCATGCGCTTGCTGAATGATGCGCCCGACCGCCTCGCGGTTGTCCTCGTAGGGCGCCTCGAAGTCCATGTAGATGTCGGTGCTGCTCAGGCTCCAGATGCGGCCAAAGGGCGTGATCGAGATCCACGTGACGCCCATGCGGACAAGGTGATCGAGGAGCGCCGCCGAGGCCTCCGTGCCGTAGCCGCGGTGGCCTTGCTGCGAGCTCTCGATCGGCCCCACCGTGATGCCGCGAAAGGGCGGAAGGCCTGTCGCCTCCAGGCCCTCACGCCCCTCGATCCGCGGCAAGCGACGCGGCACCGCGGGCGTTCGTCGTCGCTCGAGGACATCCACCGAGCGAGGCTGCGCAGCGACCTCGGCCGGTACCAACACCTCTGCTGGTACCAAGCCAAGCAGGCAGAAACAGAGTGCGAGCCGCGGAAACCAGCGAGAGGCGTTCACTTCAGGAGCTTACGCGGCACTCAGAGTGGGCGCTGCACGACATCGAGGTCGAACGCGCCCGTGGAGCCCGTCGGTGTCTCGACCACGATGTAGTAGGTGCCAGCCGCGACGGTCGCCGATGCTGACGACGAGGAGCCTTCCGGTCCACAGGCGAGCGTGGTGCGCGTTCCGCAGGTTGCGGTGATGCCGACCGCAACGTTGCCGCCAGCGCGGGTCGCAACGGCTGTGATGCGACTCATCACGGGAACATCGAGTCGGTAGAAGGCATCTGCGCGGTTGCTGCCGCCGCAGGTGAGATCCACCTGGCTCTCGAAGTCGAGCGTCGTGCCGGAGATGAAGCCGCTGGCGGGGATGACCACACCCGGGCAGACATCGGCGGGCGGGATCACGGTCGCGGGCGCAATCGTGATGCCTGCGGTGACGGTGCCGCTGACCTGGTCGGTCTCGATGACGTACGAGTAGGTGCCCGCGGGGAGGCTTCGGAAGAAGTCGCGTGTGGTGCGCCCGGTGCTGCAGCGCCGCTCGCTCGCCGCGACGCCACAGCTCGTCTGAAGCGCGGCTGCGATGTTGGTGAAGAAGCTTGAGCTCATCGCCGTGAGGGTGACGTCGCGCGGCTCGGTGAGCGTGAACGTGTAGACCGCGTCACGCGTCGCGCTGAAGAAGCTGCCGCAGCTCACGCCGCCATCGTCTTCGTACGCAGAGACGTCGAGCGCGACCGAGGGCATCGCCGTCGAGAGCACGGCTGCCGATGCGCAGGCATCTCCGCGGGCGGGAGGCACGGGGGGCGTGATGTTGGCGACGAGGTTCCATGCGCCCGACTCGACGACCGAGGCCTCGAGAAGAACGTAGTAGCGACCTGGGCCAAGTCCGCGCTGGCGGATCTGGGTGGTGGAGCCTGTGTTGCGGCAGACGATGCCAGCCGATGCGGTGCAGTCGGTGGTGAGCTGAAGGAAGGCGCTGTCGCTGAAGAGCGAGCCCGAGACGGTGCCGTCGATCGTGACGTCGCGCGTCTCGCCGGCAGGCACCTCGAAGGCGTAGACCACATCGCGCGCGGCCGCGCCGTTGCAGCTCAGGCGGTAGTCATCGTCCGCCTCCTCGAAGACGCCATCACGCATCGAGCGACCCGTCGGGAGCAGCTCGGTCATCGCGTTGCAGCGGTCGGTGAGCGGAACCGTCGTCGGCGCCGAGAGGCGCACCGAGACGTCGAAGGACTGCGCCATCGGGGTCTGCACGATCACGGCGTACTCGCCCGCAGGCAGGCTGCGACGGCGGATCGTGGGAGGATTGCCCGTGCCGCACTTCTCATCGGGGCCCGCAGCGCAGAGTGCGAACGAGCGAAGCGCGATGGTGGCGTTCGCGGCCGTCGCACTGATCTGCACGTCCTGGGGCGCCGCGAGGGTGAAGCGGAAGACGGCGTCCGGAGAGGTGCTTGAGCCGCCGCAGCTGAGGCGATAGCTCGAGCGCAAGCCTGAGGTTCCGCCAGAGAAGGTGCCGCCCGTGGGGCCGAGCGTGAGCACCGTGGCGACGTCGCAGGTGTCGTTCGACGGCGTGCAGTCCGTGTCGTTGTAGTCGCGCGTGCCGTCGCAGTCGTCGTCGCGACGGTTGTCGCAGACCTCGGAGGCGCCGGGGAAGATCATCGTGCCGTAGCGCGGGTCATCGTCGCAGTCGTCGCCGCCGCAACTGCCAGCGATGAAGCCATCGCGGTCGAGGTCGCGCTGCGTGTAGACGCAGCCTGTCGCCCTGTCGCAGGAGTCGATGGTGCAGGACGACTCATCGTTGCAGACCAACGACGGCGCCGAGCGACAACCACCCGAGGCGCCACCTGGTGCACAGACCTCCGTGCCATCGCAGGCGTCGCCGTTCGAGCACATCGAGTCGTCGGTCGTCACGGGGCAGCGATCGGTGGCCTCGTTGCAGGTGATCGTCGTGCACGCGTGCATGTCTTCGACGCAGGGTCCTGACCCGGCCTGGCATGTGCCGCTGATGCAGGCCTCGAGGCCGTTGCAGAAGCAGCCATCGTCACAGTCGGTGGGCATCGCGCAGGGCTCGCCGATCGTGCCACCTGGCATCGAACAGCGATCGGCGCGTCCGCCATCACCCGCGTCGGGGCGGATGTCGCTGTCGGGCAGCTCGAGGAACGCGTCGGGCAACACGGGCTGCCCACGCGGACATCCCACCAAAGTGGAGAGCCCCAGGGCGGTCGAGCAGAAGAGTCCGAGACGAAGGTCGTGTGTGCGCATGGTGTTTCCAGAGTCGTAAGGGTAGGCGGGAACGTCAGGCGAGAAAGTGGAAGCAGAGACTCAAGCAGAGGCTCAAGCGGGAGGGTCTTGGACGATGACCTCGAGGAGGTAGTCGCCGCTCTCGGTGGCTCGGTAGGCATCGAGGACAAGGAAATACGTGCCGGGCTCAAGCACGCGATCGATCTGGCTTGCACCACCGCCAGCGGAGTCGTCGTCACAAACGAACTCGTTTGGACAAGCGCCAGAGTGGAGCGAGAGGATCGAGTCGTAGGCGGTGCCGGAAGTGGAGGCAATCACTCGCTGACGACGGGTGAGCGTGATGGAGAACGCCACATCCTTCGACATCGCGGAGGCGCCGCAGGTGGGCGTGTACTCGTGCATCGCTGTCGAGGAGTTGCCCGAGAAGAGGCCGCCCGTCACGGGGATGACCGCGGCCGTCCCGCAGGTGTCGTTGCCGCTCACCATCGTGGGCATGACCGGCGGCGAGGTCGCATCGACCTGCACGCTGTAGCCGCCTGCACGCGTGGCCTCGACGATGACGTAGTAGTCGCCGGGCAAAAGGCCGCGGGCTCGGTTGCGTGCGGGGACACCGCCTGCACAGAGGAGCGGCATCGCGGTGGGGCAGGTCGTCGCGATCGCCGACTGCAAGTAGGTCGTGCCGCCACTGGTCACGACGGAGACATCGGCAGCCTCGGTGAGCGTGAAGCGGTGGATAAGCTCGCGGGAGCGGAAGCCACAGCCAACAAGCTCAAGGTCATCCTCAGCGCCGGCAAAGCTGCCGCTGTAGAGCATGCCCAGGGTGAGTGGGATGGGCATCGTGCAGAGGTCGCCGCGCACGGGGCTGGTGGGCGCGGCGAAGCTCACGGTCAGGGTGAAATCCACCTCGACGTAAGCAGGGCCCTCGACGACGAGCGTGTAGGTGCCGGGTGCGAGCTGGAAGGTGCGCGCGGAGGCGGGGCTGCCGAGGGCGCAGCGTGAGGAGGTGCCCTCGCAGCCATCGCGGATGGTGAAGGCCATCGACTCGCCTGTGGCCGCGCCTGCCGAGACCAACACATCCTGCGGGCCGAGCGCCTCGGGGATGGTGAACGTGTAGAAGAGATCCGGCGCGTTGGTCGCGGGGCCGCAGGCGAGCGTCGTGTCGTGCGTCACACCGACCATCGACTCGCGGAAGGTGCCGCCTGCAGGCACGGGGATCTCGGTCGCCGTGGCGCAGGTCTCGTTCGTGGGCGCCTCGGTTGCTGGGTCCATCGAGACGCTCACATCGGCGCGCCCGCTTCCGCCGCCGATGGAGGCGACGATCACGAAGTAGCGGCCAGGCGCGAGGCTGCGTGCGCGGAGCACCGCGGGGAAGCCCGTGCGACAGCCAAGCTCCTCGGTGCCGCCGCAGACGGTGCGCAGGCTCGCGCCCGTCACGCCGAACTCGTCTTGCACCTCGACACGCAGGTCACGCGGGGGGCCTGCGGGGATGTCGATCGCCATCACCACATCGTTGGCCGTGCCGCCTGCGCAGCGCAGCGTGTAGTCCGGTGCCGCGCCGCCCAGGGTCAGCGTGTAGGTGCCTGCCGCGGTGACGACGAAGGGGTCGGCGCAGGTGTCGTGCTCGGGCCTGCCGCACATCGGCTCGTCGATCGACGCATCGCAGTCGTTGTCGACCATGTCGCCGCAGATCTCGGCGAGGCCGCCGTTGCGCGTCGGGTCGAAGTCATCGCAGTCGGTGCCGCCTGCGCAGAAGAAGTCGACGTCGCCATCGGCATCGAGGTCGCGCTGCTCGCGCTGGCAGATCTTGTTCGTCTCGTCGCAGCGATCGACCGTGCAGACATCGTTGTCGTCGCAGCTCTCACGCACACCGGGCAGGCAGCCACGGGCGGGGTCGCAGATCTCCATGCCGTTGCAGAAGAGCTCATCGGCGCAGACGGCTGGGTTCACCTGGTGGTAGCAAATCCGCTCGGAGCAGACGTCGATCGTGCAGTCGATGTTGTCATCGCACTCGGCTGCCGTGTCGCAGGGCGGGCCCGTGTCGGGGAAGACGGTGGTGTCGGGGCGCCAGGCGTCGACGAAGACGGGGGCGTCATTCGGTGCAGGCTGCGGCGGGCAGCCTGCGAGGAGTGCACCTGCGAGCGCGAATCCGGCCCAGCGACGAGCGTGTCGCAAGGCCCTGTCGGCGCAGTCAGAAGGTCGAATAAGGTGCAGATCCAAAGAGGTCCTCCGAGCGCAAACAACGCGTCGCTGAGTCTACACGGGCCGCACTTTCGCGGCACTCGAAGTGGTGTTGGTGGCCGACCTCGTGGTCTCCCAGCACCGAAAGAGCCTCACCCAAAACAACATCCACCGAAGTGGCAGGTGACACCTTGCATGTCTCTGTTGCGGCGCGCGGCGCATTCCATCACGCTCGCCAGATGGAGAATGCACAGGTTGGAACGGCCCTCTGGGCGACAGCACCTTGGTCGTCCAAGCACGCGCTCCTCTCACGCATCGTCTGGTCGGTGCTCTTCGCCATCCCAACAGCCGTGATGGTGACGGCCGCAACGCTGACGCCCAACCCCGTGGGCCATGGGACGCACACGCAGCTTGGCCTTCCGCCCTGCGGCTTTCTCGTCTTCACCGGCTACCCCTGCCCCGGCTGCGGCCTCACCACCGCCTTCGCCCACATGATTCGCCTCCAGGTCATCGGCGCCTGGACGGCCAACCCCTTCGGCATCGCGCTCTTCCTCGCCACCTTCGCCTTCATCCCGCTCGCCGCGCTCGGCTTTGTGCGGGGCTGGCCCGTCGTCGCGACCCTCGATCGCATCCACGCCGAGAAGGTCGCCGTCGTGCTCTCGATCCTCTCGCTCGTCGCCTGGGTTGCGCGCGTCGGCTTGCAGATGAGCGCTGGCTGAAGACGTGATCTCGGCCTTCCTCGCCGCCAAAGAGATCATCACCCCAAGGCCAGACCAGCAGAGCGAGAAGCTGGCGCAGGCAAGGCTCGGCGTCCTTCAAACGGCGCTCGCCGATGCCCTCAAGCGCGTCGCCACCCGCTACGACGCACATGCCTGGCTGGGCGCCTACCCGATGTCCCTTCTCGACACGCAGGGCTTCGCCGCGCTCCTCCCAAACCTGCCGAGCACAGCCACCCTGCTCGACATCGGCGCAGGCCCAGGCGACGTGCACCTCGAGCTCGCCAAGCTCTTCCACCGCGCCCTCGCCACCGAGACCTCGAAGGGCGCCGCCAGGCGTGCACAGAGGCGCGGCGTGAACTGCCTCGTGCTCGACCTCGCCGAGGCTGCGTGGCCAACCGAGGAGCGCTTCGATGTGGTCGCCCTCCTCAACGTCCTCGACCGCACCTCGCGCCCCCAGACGCTGCTCAAGAAGGCGCTTGAGCGCCTCGCCCCAGAGGGCCGCCTCCTGCTCGCCACGCCGCTGCCCCTTCGCCCCCACGTCGAGGCCCGCGGCGAGACGGTCGACCCGGATGAGCCGATCGAGATCGCAGGCGACGACTTCAACACCGCCCTCCCCTCGCTCGTGGGTTTCCTTGAGGGGCATGGCCTCGTCATCGAGCGCTGGTCGCGCGTGCCCTATGTGTCGGCGGGGGATGCGCGGAGTGCCGAGGCTACGTTTGAGGATGTGGTGCTGGTGGGGCGGGTGGGCTGACTGTCGTGCGCCGCACGTAGCGCATGGCGATCGCCATCACCGTCAACGCGAGCCAACTGCTCGTGACGCCCGCTACGATCCCATTCTCCGTGAGACCCGAGAAGTGATGCGCCGTGTCGGGAGGCGGGCACCCACAAAGAAGAATCGACACGTAGGAGGCCACCTCCACGACAGCAATCGCGAGGGGATGCGCGCGGAAAATCCCGGGTGCGGCAACGAGCACCACGGCGACATAGAAGCTCGACAGAGGCGGCACAAAGAGCCCGAGCCAGGTCCACTGAACGATCACGATCGTCACAAAGACGAGCCAGGCTCCAACCACGACGAGCTGCTGCCCTCGCGTCATCGCCTTCGTCGAGCCTTGCCGCGACCACATCCACCACCGTCGCGTGGTGCGCACATCGGTGTCAACGCCTCCCGAAACCGCGCTCAAGCGCACCGCCTCGCATCCCCAGACATGCCCAAACCGCGCTCGCGCGCACCCTCCTGCATCCCCAGACATGCCCAAAGTGGAGACTCACCGCCCCACCGGGCATCCCACGACATGCCGAAACCGCGCTCAAGCGCACCACCGGGCATCCCCCGATATGCCGAGATCGGTGCTGCAGACCCCTTTTTGCATCCCAGGACATGCCGGATGTGATGACGAAAAGCCCCAGCGTGCATCCCGAGGGATGCGGAGGGCGCATCGCGGGAGCGGCTGGGGCATATGGGGGGATGCGGCGGGTGGGCTACGCCTTGTCCCAGACGACATCGAAGGTGCTGATGAGGTCCGCGAGCTCTTCCTCGGTCTCGCACCATTGATCGAACACCTCCTCACCTACCTCGAAGAACAGTAGGAAATGCTCTCCTTGGCGCTCTGCGCGAATCCTTTTGCAGGGCTCACGTGCGCGTTGTTCCTTGTCGAGGCGGACAATGCCCCATCTATCGAGGGGAAAATCGACACTGGTCATTCAA
The DNA here is from genome assembly GCA_044373065.1 of Sandaracinaceae bacterium. GTDB lineage: Bacteria > Myxococcota_A > Polyangia > Polyangiales > Sandaracinaceae > JAFLCL01. The sequence continues at coordinate 21,903 of JBILQT010000002.1, read as the reverse complement.
TACCCTGCGCTACGCCGCGGGCGGCGGAGGCGTTGGCTCCTTGCTGTTCTTGCTGCGCATGTCGGCGAGCAAATCGTAGTAGCCAAAGAGGCTCTGCAGCACCGCCGCGCCGCCGTCGGGCGTCTCTTCGAGCACGTCCGCAATCGCCTCGCGCAGCTTGGCAAGCCTGCCGATGAGCAAGCCGCGCAGCTTCCCAGCCTCCGACCTATCGACCTGCCCCTCCGCGCGCCCCTGCAAGAGCGGGTCGAGACCTTTGCCCGCCTCCAGGAAGTCATGCACCCAGGCGTAGAGCGTGCGCCCATCCGTCATCGGGACAGCCTCGAGCTGCGCGCGGCCCTCGGCCAGCGTGGGCTCGCGGTCACGCGCGCGGGTCGCCTCCTTCACGAACGTCGCCTGAAGCTCGCGCTTCTCGGGGATGAAGTTCGTCAGCGTCCACTGCGCCGTGCGCTTCAGCTCCGCCGAGGCCGTCGGTGCCGAGAGCGTCGCCTGACACGCATACCAGACGCCCATGCCCCACCCGTCATGCACCCCATCGAGCGCCTTCAGCTCGTCCACGTTGAGCAGCCCCAGCACCTCCGGCGGCAACGCCTCGATCTTCTCGTAGATGCGCCGCGCGCTCTGCACCACGCCGTCAATGCCAGGAACCGCCGCGAGCGCTGCTGCCTTGGTGACGAAGAGGTAGCGCGAGGATGAGCGGAGATCGGGGAGCGTCAGCGTGAGCGTGGTCATGGGTGGGTCCTTTCTTTTTGGGGCGGTGAGAGAGCGAACGGTTGGGGTTCAGGGTTCGGGCCAGCCGGTGTGCATGCCGGTGCAGGTGAAGCGCCACGCAGTGTCGTCCCACGCACACCGCGCACGCCAATCGGTGCGAGATTGTCCGCGCAAGAGGATCGTGGGGTCCAGAATGGGCGTTCTTCCGTCCATTCCATCATGGAGGGTGGCCAGCGGCAGGCAGTACTGCCCGAGGCAGGCGCGGGTTCCTGTAGGGCTCGGAAAGACTGTCAGCGATCCGTAAGCGTCCGCAAGCGGCACGCTCGAAAGGTTGAGATCAACGTACTCGGGCCTAAAGCCTCCGCCCCCCCAGCACTGCACTCGCACTGGGAAGTCGCTCTCAAGGCAGCAATACCCGTGATCACAAACGAGCGCGTTAGGCCGTGAACCTCTGCCGAGGCCCGGCCAGGAGGTGTCGTCCCACGGAACGAGCATGTCACTGGAGTCGGGCCGCCACGCGATCACCGAGAGACCAGGGACTGGCGCTCCCCAGGTGTACAGCCGGTTTGGAAACTCCCGCTCCATCAGGAAGCGTCGGGCGCCATCACCCAGCCATCCACCCACCCGACCTGGCGCAGCGATGGTTCGAATTCGCCCGCCCGTGTTCGGGCCACCCCAGACCACCCCACCCCCAACCGAGCGATCGATTTCACTCCCTTGCAGCAAAATCCCCTCGCCTCCTTCGATAGAAAGTTGCGCTTGCGAAGGAACCGTCACGGGAACCCGATGCCATCCGGGCAACGTAGGCACCTCATCACCCATCAGTAACCCTGTCTCATTCGACCCACGACACAGCAGTTCGCTGGTGATTGCGCAGATCGTCATCGTCGGGATGCCATCGGCACGAAGGTGACCCCACGCTCGTACGTGGTTCGCATACGGCAACCCCATGTCCGTCCAATCAAGCGTCGCGGTCTCTGGAAAGACATCGGAAATCGCGTGGTCCGTATTCAACCCGCGACAAAACAGGTGGCTATCCCCGTACAGGCGAATGACACACGTGGGCCCCGATTCATTGGTGGCCGCAGTCAGATCACGGATCTGCATGGGCACACACCGAGGCGGCGCGCCGTCTTCGGACAGGCACTGCTCCATCACGCCACAGATGGAGTCGCATCCCCCACAAGTCCGCCATTCCGGCGTCTCGCACCCGGGTTCGGGTGAGCAATCGAACTCGCTGTCATAGCAATGACATCGACCCTCCCAGCACGGGATGCCACCAGCACAGACAGCGCCTTCATCGACGCTGAAGTCGGCGTCTTCGTCCACGCCGTCGCACGTCTCCTGAATGTACGCATCCGGAAGCTCGTAGGCGTCTGGTGGAACATCCAACTCCCATGCGTCCGGCTCGGGCGTGAACGCATCGGGCTCGGAGGAGTCGGGCGTGACATCGCTGTTCGCGTCCATGGGCCACCATCCCCATCTCGAGTAGGCGTCAGGCGCCCAAGCGTCGTCGTCTTCGACGAAGGCGTCCATGCCCGCGTCATCCTCGCGGGTGTAGACGGTAGAGCAGGCAGTGAGGAGGACGGCGAGGGGGAGGAGCAGCCGACCAGCCATTCCAATCCCCCGCAGCCTGAGTCGCTGTCTCGCCAACCTTGCAAATCGACCCATCGACATAGCTCGCTCCCATCCAAGAAATCACCGCATACCGAGGCACGACTGGGTCCCGCAGTCGACGGCGAAGATCGCTCGGCAGTGCCACGCACGTCAACGTCCTACTCGTGGCCCCAGCCATCGTGGGTGCCCCAGCATTGCCACCAGTCGGGGCGACGCTGAAGACACATCGCCTGCCAGTCCACGCGGGCACTTGGGACGGTGGCGGAGTACGCCGCGAAGCGAGGGGACATCTCGACGATAGTGTCGCTGGGGGCGTCCGCGAGCGCGCTCGCATTCGTGCACGCAAATGACGACAGTTCGCGGTCCGGCCCGAGCTGGAAGCCCACGCATACCTCGACGTGATCTCCCATCGGCGCGACGCGAACGTTGCTCATCCCCGCACGAGAAAACGCGCGCGCGGCATCATCGCGGTCACGGCGACTTCTGCGGCCCCAGCATTGAACCGCCGACGTGTACTCACAGCACACGTCATCCGCGCACGCGAGTCCATAGCCAGCGTAGGCAGGGAGGGCCGTCGGGCTCGTCCAAGCGCTCGTCCCTTCGGGTTGCATCGACAGGAAATCACGATGCGGGCCCCACGAGACGAACCAATCCGTAAGAGCGGGAAAGGGATCCACGGACGCAACCGGCATGTTGGCTACTTGAAGGTCATAGGCGCGCGTTAGCCATCGCACCGGAGAGCGCGCGTCCGCTCCTCCCCAACGCCAGACATCATGGTGTTGCAGACCTCCAACCATCACGGGCCCATTCGGCAGCAGCGCGTAGCCCTCTCCTCCCCACGTAAAGAAGGTCGTCGCGCCTTCAGGGACCGGGACAACATGCACGCCACGATGCGGGCCTCGATCACCCAAGCCGAAGAGCCCCATGCCGTTGTCACCGCGACACACGACGCGCTGCGTGTCGTCGAGCACGCAGATGGAGAGCGCTGTGCGACCGTCGCTCAGCATGCGCTCGGACGCATGCACCACCGAGGCGGTTGGCAGATCGACGGGCGTCCAGTCGAGCAACGCAGTCTCCGACGACGTGTCCGAGATCGCGAAGAACGTATTCGGGCCACGGCAGAGCACACTCCCGTCGAGTTCCACAACACACGCGATCGGGCCGCCGCGACGCGCGACAGAGAAGTCGAGGATACCCATCGGTCTACACCCGAACCCTCCAGTCGCCGACTCCGTGCACGTCTCGATGCCGCTGCAGATCTCGCCGCACGCGCCGCAGTTCGTGGCCGTTCCAAGAGGCGTTTCGCATCCATCGCGAAAGTCGGCGTTGCAGTCGCCGTAGTCGCCTGCGTGAACGCTCGCACCCTCTGCACGGCATGCACATGCGCCCATGATGCAAGCTGCGACGGGGGCATGCGGTGCAAGCCGACAGTCGGCTTCCGCGCCCTCATCGATGCGCATGTCGTCGTCCTCATCGACGGCGTTGCAGCGCTCCGTTCGAATCGCATCGGGCGGCCAATACACATCCGGTTCGGGCCAGAACGCATCCGGGTCGGGAGGCGGCGCGTCGAGGGTCGCATCGTGAGACGCTGCTGCGTCGAAGGGCAGTTCGTGGGCATCGACACCCGCATCGTCCACTCGCTGGGCGGTGCCACATCCCACCAACGTCAGCATCAGCATTCCCAATCGATATCTCATGGCGCGCCCCAACCTTCGTGCGTGCCCCAGCATTGCCACCAGTCGGGGCGGTGCTGGATACACATGGCCTGCCAGTCCACGCGGGCTTGCGGTGTGGCCCCGCCGAAGACGCGGGAGGGCTCTTCGTGGAAGGGCTCAGGGGAGACGGGGCCGAGGGTGTCGGCGGCGGTGGTCATGTCGGCGCAGAAGAAGCGGACTGGCTCTCCTTCGGCCGCGATGCGTATGCAGCCTTCGATGCGGCCGTCTGCGCGCGGGGCGAGTTCAATCATTCGACTGAGGTCCCATCTCAAGCGTACGTCGGGATGACCCACCACCTGCGTTGTTTCTCCGTCAGCGCGCCCGGTGCGCCCCCAGCACACAACATCAAGCGGACTGCCGCCCGGATCCGGTCCGCCTCCTTGGGCGGCGCAGCAGACGTCGCGCGAACATGCATGGTCTCGCACCCCAGTGACCCAACCAGGGCGGACGTAAACGACGAACAAGTCGTGATCTCCCCGCCAGCCCGACGGGGTGAGATTCGGCAGTGGCGGTCCCCAAGTCAGCAGTTCGCCGAAACGAAACAGGGCGACTGGAAGCTCCGAATCAAGCCGCACGTACGAAGACATCGCAGACAGCACACGTTGGCGTCCTAGCGGTGTTGAGCCGCCCCATAGTCCTCCCGTGAGCGTCACAGACTCGTATACGAGCGCACCCGAGCCTCCCCAAGTGCTCCAGGACATCACCTCTGTCACGGGGGCGCGAACCTGAAACCAACCCCGATGTGGCAGAAGGTCGGGGAGCTTGAGCAGGCCAGTGGAGTTGTCGCCACGACAGCGCACTGAGTTCTCGCTGGTCGCAACGCAGATCGAGAGGTGAGCGACCCCGTCGACCGGCGCCCTGCGCCAGGTGCGAACGTCGGTCACGCCGCGACCATCCGCCACTGGCGTCCAGCCAAGCACCGCGTCCTCAGGGGCGCTGTCTGAGATCGCAAAGTCGCTGTTGAGTCCACGGCAGACCAACTGGTGATCCAAGCGAACGATGCAGGCAATTTCCCCATCGGCCTCGGGGATCGAGAAGTCGAGAATGTCCGCAGGGCCACATGCGTAGGTGCCGTCACGCGCATGGCAATCGCTCGCGGCATCGCAGACATCACCACAAGCCGCGCAGTTGGCATTCGTGCCCAACTCCGTCTCACAGCCATCGGCCCAGGAGGCGTTGCAGTCGGCATAGCTGCCGACGATGGGCGGAGTGCCAGTAGCGCGACAGAGACAGACACCTGACTCGCACGCGGCGCGCTCGCCGTGTGGTGCAACGCTGCAGGCGACTGCGCCGCCCTCGTCGACTGCGCCATCGGAGTCGTCGTCGGCGTTGTTGCAGATGTCGGGGGGTGGAGTGAACGCGTCGGGGGAGAAGGCGTCGGTGCCTGCGTCGGGGGCGCGAGAAGCATCCGGTGCTGCGTCGAATGCGAAGGCGTCGACGTTCGGTGCGTCGTCAACCCGCGCATCGACGCCTGCGTCTGCCGTGACGAAGACATCGGGCTCGAACGCATCCTCCGGCCGCATGCTGGTGTTTGCGCACCCACCGAGGAGCACCACACCGACCCAAAGCGAGACGACACGCTGGTTCATCACTCAATCCTCTCGACCCTCGGACAGCGATGCGGCTGCCAATCCGCACGGTACACGGGACCTCGTCTCGCGTGGAGCAACTCCTTCACGCTGGCCCGCTCTCACTCGACGCCAGCCGCGCAACCCGGGTAGCCTCGCCGCATGCTCGATCGCGCGTTTCGGGGACTCGTTCTTGGTGCCATCGGCGCCCTGCTGGGCTGTGAGAACAACCATGTGGAGCGGCCGCCTGCGCCGGTGAATGACGGCATCTATTCGTTCGCCAATGGGTGCTTTGTGATGGATGCGACGCTGCCGGGGAGCAGCAACACGCGCTGGCTGACGGCCAATGCGGCGGGCGATGCGTATGCGTTCACGGCGACGCGGAGGGAGGACGGCGCGCGCTTTACGCTGCGGGCCTCAGACCTTGGCACCTACCTCTTCTACGATGCCGATGCGCACTACCTCGTGGGCCAGGAGGGCGCGCTCCTGCGGCAGGATGAGCTGCTCTCGGATGTGCTCCTCATCGATGACGCGTATCGCTCGCCGGCCGAGTGGGAGCTGGAGGTCTCGGCGAGTGACAGCACGCGCTTTGCGTTGCGGCATCGGGCGACGGGCGGCTACCTGACGACGACGGGCCTCGCTGAGGATGCGAGCGGTGCAGGCGTCATCGCGCTCTATCCGAGCACGGGCTGCGCGACGTTTCCGGAGCTGACGGTGGATGCCGAGGGGAGCGTGGAGCCGCGCACCTGGCCCGATGGCGATGTGTACGGGTTCGTCGACACGCACTCGCATCTCTTCACCAACTTTGGCTTCGGTGGCGGCGGGATGTTCCACGGCTCGCCCTTTCATCGCCTCGGTGTCGAGCACGCGCTCTCAAGCTGCGAGCCCTTTCATGCGGCCGATGGACGTCGCGACTTGATCGGCTACGCGTTCTCTGGCCTGGGCGACCTCGACTCCACTGCGCTCATCACGACCTTCGTCACGGGACGAACGCCCACCCCCAACCACAACACGGCGGGCTATCCCGACTTCACCGATTGGCCGAATGCCTGGAACTCGGCGACGCACCAGATGCAGTACTACCGCTGGCTGGAGCGCGCCTACCTCGGCGGCCTGCGCCTCCTCGTGCAGCACGCGACGACCAACCAAGTGCTCTGCGACACCATCGTCGGCATCGGTGCGCAGCGCACGCGCTACTCCTGCAACGACATGGTCGCGGTCGAGCGTGAGATCGCCGAGACGTATGCACTCGAGCGCTACATCGATGCGCAGTCCGGAGGCCCAGGGCGTGGCTGGCTGCATGTCGTCACCACGCCTGCGGAGGCGCGCGAGACCCTTCGTGAGGGGCGCATGGCGGTCATCCTCGGCATCGAGACCTCGAACCTCTTCGACTGCTTCCTCACGCCCCGCGCGGGCTACCCGACGTGCACCGCCGAGTCGGTGCGCAGAGATCTCGATCGCTACCGCGACCTCGGCATCCGCGTGCTCTTCCCCGGGCACAAATTCGACAACGCATTCACTGCCGGCGACGGCGATCGCGAGGTCGGTCAGCTGGGCAGCTTCATCAACAGCGGGCACTTCTCGAACTTCGTCACCGAGTGCCCCGACTCACCCACCGTCTTCGATCGCGGCGACGTCGTCTTTGGTGGCTTGAACATGCCGCGCGATGTCTACGACGCGCCCGCACCGAACGACACGAGCGCCTACGCAGAGCGCCCTCTCGGCGTGCTCACGCCCTTCCTCGATGCGTTCAGCGCACCGCCGCTCGTGGGCGACTATTGCCAGAACGCGGGGCTCACACCGCTCGGCGAGACGCTCCTTCAGGAGATGATGCTGCGCGGCATGTTGGTCGAGGTGGACCACCTCCCACGTCGCTCGTTTGTGCGCGCCTACGAGCTGCTGATCGAGAACGACTACCCAGCGATCGGCAGCCACGGCAACACGAACAACGGCGTGATCTACGACCTCGGCGGTGTCTCCAAGACAGGCCTTGGACGCTGCGCCGACCCGATGCGCCGCGGCGCGATGGGCCAGTCACTGCGCGAGCGCATCGCGCTCATCACCGCACACGGTGGCTACCCCGCCGAGGGCTTTGGCTTCGACATGAACGGCTTCGCCGGTGGAGCGCGCCCGCGCTTTGGCCCGAACAGCGGCTGCGGCGACACGCCCCAGGCGAACCCGATCACCTACCCCTTCACCTCGTACGCCGGCGACGTGACCTTCACGCAGCCGAACCTCGGCGCCCGCACGGTGGACTTCAACACCGAGGGGATGATCCACATCGGCATGCTGCCCGAGCTCATCGAGGATGCACGCCGCGACGGTGTCACCGATGCGGAGCTTGAGCCGCTCTTCCGCTCGGCCGAGGGCTACCTGCGGATGTGGGAGCGGGCCGAGATGCGGGCTGCGGCGCTGCGCGCGGAGTAGACGCGAAAGAACGCGGCGGCGCGGAACATCGGGGCACCACAGACGCGTTGCCGCCCGTGCTTGAAGAGCTTCGGAATGGCTGCCTCGTGCTTCTCACCCTCGCCGCGCTCGCGTTCGCTGCGCTCGTGGTCGTCTGGGTCGTGGGCGGTACGTCCTGGCTCGTGCTGACCAACCCGACCTCGCATGTGCAGAAGGTGCAGGTCGTGCTCGCAGCTTGTCGCTAAATCGCTCGCGCGATTCAGCAGTTGGGGCCCTTCGGGCACCCAAACCCCGTAAAGCGTTATCAGGAGTGTCGAAAAACCGACGCTCCTTCGTGCCTGGGAGCATCACTCGCTCGATTTGTCGACACTCCTTCAGCGACGCGAGGCCTTCCTGGGCGAGGTGGCCGCGGGCGAGACGGTCACGCAAGTCATCCCCTTCGCGAGCGACCAGGGCGGGCTCTTCGTGACGACGCAGGCCGGGCGCTTTACGTGCTCGGAGTACCTCACGTTTCCGGAGCGCTGGGGGCTTCTGCTCAACGACACGCCATCGCTGAAGGTGGCAGGTGGCGCCGTGCACTGCACGCGGTGAACGCGGCTACCAGGGATCGCTGTGGCGCGGGTCCGTCACGAACGTCTCGTCGGTCAGCGCGTGGAGGAAGGCGATGATGGCGGCGCGCTCCTCGGCGGTGAGGTTGATCGGGCGCACGAAGGGGTCGCGCAGGGGGCTCTCGTTCCCGTCGCCTGCGTTGGGCCCGCTCTCGATCAGACGCCCGCCGCGGTTGTAGTGATCGAGCGCCTCCTCGAGCGTCGCGGCGCTGCCATCGTGGAAGTAGGGCGCAGTGAGCGCGATGTTGCGGAGCGTGGGTGCACGGAAGAGGCCCATGTCACGGCGCTCGCCGGTGATGCGCTTGAGGCCCTCGTCTTCAGGCGGGTACGCGCCGCGGTCGTCGACGTTGTAGAGGCCGGTGTTGTGGAAGACGACCTCCTCAAAGACGGTGCCGTCGTGCCGTGTGGAGTCCGAGAAGTTGAAGCCGCCGTGGCAGTGAAAGCACTCGACGCGCTCGGAGTTGAAGAGCTCAAGGCCAGCGAGCTCTTGGGCATCGAGGGCCTCGCGCTCGCCGTAGTAGACGAAGCGGTCGTAGTCCGAGCGATGTGAGATCAGCGTGCGCTGAAAGGCCGCGAGCGCGAGCGTGAGGTTCCGGAGGTTGATCGGGTCTTCGTCCTCGGGAAACGCGCGCGGAAAGAGCGCCTGGTAGCGAGGCTCGGCACGCAGTCGTTCAAGCAACTCCGTCTCGCGGCCACCCATCCCAAGCTCGACCGGGCTCTCGCCAAAGAGCGGCACGAGGGCTTGCTGATGAAGGGGGCCTGCGATGCGACTCGCCCAGGTCAGCGCCGTCACGTAGCCAACATTCGTGAGGCTCATCGAGCTGCGGAAATGCGACTCCCCGGTGGAGCCAAGCGCGAGTGCGCGGCCATCGGTGAAAGCGAGGTTTTGCAGATGGCAGCTGGAGCAGCTCTGCGTCTCGTTGCCCGAGAGACGCGTGTCGTAGAAGAGGTGCCGACCGAGTGCGACACGGGGCTGCGTGATGGGCTGCGTGGCGAGATCGGGTGGCAGCGGAAAGGCTGCGGGGATGCCGAGATCGAAAGGCTCATCGGGCGGGAGCCAGGGCGGGTCGGCCGCATCGAGGTTTGCATCGGAGCGCGGCGCATCGGGGCGCGGCGCATCGCTGCCCGCATCGACCACGAGGGCTGCATCGAGCGAGGCCTCGGCATCGATCGGCGCATCGACGGAGGCGGGCTGCGCCTCACAGCCAACGAGCGCGACCGACACCCAGAGCGCTGCGATGCGTGGCCTCACAGGTGGAAGAAATCCTGTGCGGCAGGGCGTGCACCGATGGGCGCGCCGAAGCTTGGAAGGACCTCGAAGCACTCCGGGTCGGTCACGCCGGACATGCAGCCGGGTGCCGTCATCGCGGTGTTGAGGCGGAGGTCGAGGCCTTCCACGAGCTGCGCGAAGTCGGCGATGATGACGGAGGTCGCGGGGTTGAAGCCGCTGAGCTCGACCGTCGGACGATTCGGCTCGGTGCACATCGTCACGCCGCCTGCAGGCGTGCCATCACAGCCGGTGCTGCCGAGGTGGATGTTGAACGCCTGCCGCGTCTCGCCCGTGACGACGGTGCTCGTGTCGATGCGCGCAAACTTGTAGCCGCCCTGCCAGTTCCAGAAGAGTGCGGTGACGTTGAGCGGGGCGGCCGCGGTGGAGGCATCGGCGTGGTTCTGCGCGAAGGGGACGCCGAGCACGAAGCGGATGCCTGTGTAGGTGCCAGCGGGCGCCATGCCGCGCACGACATCGCGCAGGTCGGCGGTGCCGGTGCAGCGGCCCGTGGCGTTCTCGAAGTCGAGGAGGGCCACGCCGTTGTTCTGCCAGGGTGACTCGTTGTCGATGGCCAGCGGTACGGCCACGCCGGATGCCGTGAGCAACTCGACGTTGTGCACATAGAAGCGGAAGTCGACGAGGTCGGTGGTCTGCCCGCCCGCGAGGCCCACGTTGGTGATCGGTGTGCCGCAGGAGACAGGCGTCGCGCCCGCCTGCGCTGCAAAGCGAATGGAGAAGGCCTGCATCACGGGGCCACCATCGACAGCGGCGTCGTTGCCCGCATCACCCAGCGGCGCATCTGGCCCAGCATCGCTTGCCGTGCCTGTGTCCTCGCTCGTGCCCGTGTCGCCTGAGCTGTTGCCTGTATCGCCTGAGCTGTTCGTGTCGCTCGCGCTCGCGGCATCGCGCATGTCCGCATCGACGGGAGCGGGGGTGGTCTCGCAGGCGGCCAACGTGAGACAGACGCCCGCAGTCATTCCAAGACCCAACCAAGATTGATTTCGCATCACCGGATTCTCCATCGCGTAGGTGTAGGGCCGAAGACCGAAGTTGGGCATGCGGTGATTTGACCCAGGGCGCTCTGCCCTCAGCGGTGGAACGCGAAGCGCGTTAGCCGACCGCACTCGCGTAGAGCGCATCCACAGCGACATCCACCTCGATGCCACCGATGCGCAGCGTCTCGCCGGGCCCGGCCTCCTCATAAATCCAGCGCGTCCCATCACGCCGATAGGCCTCGATGCGCTGCTCACTCTGCGAGACGAGCACGTAGGCACGAAGGCTCGGGATGCGCCTGTAGTGCGCCCACTTCTCGATGCGGTCCGTCGTCTCGGTGGAGGGCGAGAGCACCTCAATGAGCACGGTCGGATTGGTCACAGCGTCGGCATCGAGAGGGCTCGTCTCGAGCGCTCCGCAGACGACGGAAAGATCGGGGTAGGCCGATCGCTTGGTCGCTTCAACACGGATGCGAAGGTCTGCGCTGTACGTCTCGCAAGGACGCTCTCCGAGGGCCACGCGCACCAAATGCCCAAGCTTCGAGGCAAGCCTGGCGTGCTCCGGTGAGCCGCCCGCCATCGCGTAGACCTCGCCGTTCACATACTCGTGCTTGGTCTCCGACGCCTCTTCGAACGCGAGGTACTCGGCGTAGGTCATCTGAGTTGCACGAATGGCGGTCATGGTGTCGAGGATAGCCGAAACAACGCGCACGGAATGGCGTCGGCTCACCGCATCGTCAGCACGAGGTTGCCCTGCTTGTGCCAGGTCTCCGCGAGGCGATGCGCTTCGGCGATCTCCGCGAGGGGAAGCGCCCTTCCCACCACGGGCGTGTACGCGCCCTCGCGGTGCAGCTGCACGAGCCGCTCGAGCTTCTCGCGGGCCTCGGAGGTCGTGTTGCCCGTGATGCGCTTGGTGCCGCGCATCGGTTTGAGTGCTGCGCCGAGGTTCTGCATCAGGTTGGCCGTGACGGGCATCAGCCTGCCGCCGGGCTTGAGCAATGACAGCGCGCGGTCACGCGGGAGGGCGCCCATCACATCGAGGATTCCGTCGTAGGTGCCCTCGAGCTCCGCGCTTCGGTAGTCGATGACACGGGCTGCACCGAGTGACTTTGCGAGTGCGTGATTCTCTGCCGAGCAAACCGCGGTCGTGGTGAGCCCGAGGTGCTTGGCAAGGGAGAGCGCAGCGCTTCCGACGGAGCCTGTCGCGCCGACGATGGCGAGCGTCTCTGTGCGCTGCATCGCTGCTTTGTCGATCAAGAAGTCTGCGGCCGTGAGCCCGCCGAAGAAGAACGCTGCGCCCTCTTCGAACGAGAGTGAGTCGGGCATGCGGAGCACGGTGCCCTTTGCTGCGACGTTGAGAAACTCGGCCTGCGCGCCACCGCCAAAGCCCTTGATGCCAAAGACGCGATCGCCGACGGCAAGCTCGTTTACATCGGCTGCGAGTGCCTCGACGACGCCCGCAAAACCCCAGCCCGGGATGGGATTGCGCGGCCCGCTGAAGCCGAACGCGAGACGTATGAGGAGCGCATAGCCAAGCGGAACCTTCGCGCTCCGCAGGCGCACATCGGCCGCTGTGACGGGTGCCGCATGCACGCGCACACGCACCTCACCTTTGCGCAATGCGGGGATGGGAAGGGTTCGGATCTGCACGACCTCGGGCCCTCCGTAGGTTGCGATCGTGGCCGCGCGCATCGTCTCGGAGGGGCTCGTCATGCTTAGGCCTTACGAGCTTGCGGCGCGGACATTTCAGGGAGCCGCCGCGACCGCGCGCGACCTGTGTGCCGAAAAAAACGCACGTGTCGGCTGAGTTGTCGTTCTGACCGCAAACAGCTCAGGCACCCCTCTCACCTGCCTGGAGCTTATGACGACAACCCCTCGATCCCACCTCGTGCTCATCCTCACGTTTGGCCTCGCGGCATGCGACCCCGCTGTGAGCACCACCGACACAGGCGTGCCTGGGCCCGACACCCGCGCCTCCTCGTGCTCCTGCACGGCCACCTACAACGGCCGCGAGGACACCTTTGCCTGTGGCACAGGAAGCTGCTTCCAAGATGGAAGCTCAGACCGCTGGGCCTTCTGCACGGCGACCGGAGACCTCCGCTGGGGGAACCGAAACTGCGTGCAGGATGCTTGGGATGATTTGGGCGACACAGCCTTCGACTGCGATGGCGTTGCCACCTGCCCAGCGGGCACCTACTGCGCGATTCGCGTCGGCCCCGAGCCACGACGCACCGAGTGCCGTCCGCTACCGACGGGCTGCACGCCACCGCGCACCGAGCGTGACTACTGCGACTGCCTCTACGCCGATGCTGCGACGGGTGTCGTGTGCACGGGCACAAGAGGCACTTCGGTCTGCGAGGTGTACCTGCCGAGGACTCCATCCATCGCCTGCTACGAGTGATGAGCGGCACGCGAAATACGCGGCGCCTCCCGCCGTACGAAGCCCGTGGCGCACCTTCGCAAGCTCGCTCCGGCCCTCGCCGCACTCATCGCCCTGGCGTTCTTGGTCCTGCCCTCGATCGCGCGCTTCGTCTTCTTGCTCGACCCGCCAGCTGGCGGTGAGCCGACGGATCTCGCCTTCGCCGAGCATCGCCTCACAGGCTTTCTCCACGTCGTGCCGGGCCTTCTGATGGTGCTGCTGATGCCGCTTCAGATGAGCGCGCGCGTGCGCTTGAAGTGGCCAGCGCTTCATCGCTGGAGTGGGCGCGTCTTTGTGCTCACGGGCCTCCTCCTCTCCATCACGGGCGTGGTGATGAACATGCTCTTTCCGGTCGTGGGAGGGCTGCTCAAGGTCACGGTGATCTACGTGATGTGCATCGCCGAGGTCGCCACGCTCGCGCTTGGCATGCGCGCCATCTGGCGGCGCGATGTGGCCGCGCATCGAAGGTGGATGGTGCGCGCGATGGGCGTTGCCCTCGCAGCGGGCACAGCCGGTGTCTTTGTCGTTCCGTTCTACGCGGCAGGTGCGATGAGTGACACGGTGGTCGGCGTTGGACGCTGGCTTGGCTTCCTCACGACGATGATCGCAGTCGAGCTCTGGCTGCGTCCGCCCTCGCCTGCGCGAGAGGTCAACGCGTGACGAGCAGCTGCGGCCTCGGCATCGGCGTGCCTGCCACCAGCACATGACGCGCGATGTGATCTGCCGTCACAGGCCAGGGCTCGAAGGCACCGGGCACGGTGGTCTCCGTCAGCGTCATCAGGCGGTCTTGCGTGTCTTGGTTCGACGCGCTGCGATGCCGAGACCCAAGAGCGAGAGCAACCAGATGGGCATGGGCGTGCTCTGGGTGGCGCTGCATCCGCAGCCTGCGGCTTGGGTGCCCGCGAGTGTGCCGGCGTCGCTGCGGCCGGCGTCGCTGCGGCCGGCGTCGCTCGTCGTCACACCTGCGTCGGAACCGGGCTCGATGGCTGTCTCTGCATAGTTGGCGCCGACCAGGAGTTGGGCGCGTGGGTTGACAGCGCCGTCCGCGAGCGTGGTGACCTCGCCGACCCAGGCCATCGCGGCGGGCTTGCTGAGGTCGGGGCGCGACGGGAGGTTGCTGTTGAGGAAGATGCCGAACTGGACGTTGCCGAGAGCGATGTCGTCGGCGCTGGAGTTGACGACGTAATTGAACGAGAAGTTTGCCCAGGCGTTGTTTGCCGCGAAGAACGTGTCGGTGGACTGCTCGTAGATCCTCGCGGTGGTGGAGGTGCCACGCTCAAAGCGCGTGCCTTCAACACGGCCGCTGGTGAGGAAGGCGACGCCCCTCTCGTCGGCGCGGAAATAACAGCTGATGACATCGGCTACGTCGACGATGGTGGGTGCGCCGCCGTTGTTGATGAGGTCGCTGTTGATGAGCTGAAGGTCGTTGTTGGAGCTGCCGATGAGCGAGCCCGCGGTGTTGTCCTCGAAGCGGCAGTTGATGAAGCTGTTGAGGTTGTTCGCGCGTGAGCCCAGGAGCTCTGCCCCGATGCGGTTTCCGACGAACTGGTTGTTGTAGAACATCACCTTGTCGATGTAGCCGCTGTTGGGTCCGGCCGGGTCCGCCATGCGGTCGACGTATTGCTCAAAGCCGGTCCCGCAGTCGACGAAGTCGACGTGGTTGAAGAGCCCGTTGTCGAGCCCGAAGATTTGGTCGATGAAGAAGCCCGCGTTGCTGAAGTCGCGGAACACGAGGTTCGAGAAGAGGAACTCGGAGTACTGCCGCCCCTCACCCGGTCGACCGATCAAGTGCACGCCGTTCGCGCCACCCTGCAGCGTGAGGTCAAGGATCTGGATGCGGCCGCGGGTCTCGGTGCCCGGGTCGCCGTCGACGATCATGTCCATCGTCGGGTCCTTCGCGACGATGACGGTCACGTCTGCACCACTGCCAACGATCCGAGTCCGTGCGCGGATTCGAAGCGGGCTCGAGATGTAGTAGGTGCCCGGGTCGAGGAAGACCACGTTCTCGGTGTCGATGCGTTGCTGGAGCATCGCGGTGGAGTCGGGCCTCGCTGCAAGGCCAGTGGCCCAATCGGCGCCCGTCGCGTTGGGGATTGGGTCGAAGACGGGCCGCTCCCAGAGCTCACCGACATGCGTGGTGTACATCGAAGCCAGTGCGCTCGCGGTCGCCGTCGGCAGGGGCGCGGTGACCAACACGCCGTGGTCCTGCAGGGCCGAGCCGGTGTTGTTGTTGACGCTGAGGATGCCCGTGAGACGTAGCCCTGCTGGGTTACTGTCGATCGGCCGACTGTTGAACGCAAAGACCCGCTCCACTCTGGAGGTGAGCACAATCGGCGTTGGTGAGGGGCCGCCCATCGTCACGTTGCTGAGCTGCACGTCGCGCGCATCGATCTGAAAGAGTGGCTGGTTTGTGGTGCGACTCGCGCCGCCCATCGTCCACAGCCTCAGCGTGTCGATGTCCTCGAAGCGATAGATCGGGTCCATCGTGGGGTCGGCGTAGGCCTCGTCGTCCCAGCCAAGGAAGGTCACGTCGCGCTGGCTCACCACCGAGACCATGCCGCTTGGCTGTGTGAGCTGGTTGCCCCACACAAAGACGTTCCCGTACGACTGGTGCGCGCTGTCGCCGACCATCGTTAAAAGCGGCGTGAGTGTCTGGGCTCGGATGCGGATGAACCGGTTGTTGCGCAGCCAACCGCGCGTGCTGACGTCGATGCGAATCGTCCCGTTCTCAAGCCCGAGGAGCGTGTTCTCCTCCAGCGTTGCGCCGTCGACGACGATGTCTCCGCTCACCTCGAAGAAGAGGTTGTGCCGCGTAACCACGCTTGAGGGAGGAAACAAAAGCCCGCCGCCGAAGCGCACGTTGGCCAGGATGATCCCCGTGGCGCCCGGCTCAATCGTCACCGCCGGCAAGATGGTCTGAAGCCCGTAGAGTTCTTGCCCGCTCCGGAGCGTGATCGGTGGCGCGCTGCTGTAGTCGCCTGGCTCCAAGCGCACCGTGCCGTTCGTGTCGAGGGCCGCCTGCAAGGTCGCGGCGTTCGCGAGGCTCACCAACGTCGCGGAGCGCGGATAGGTCTGCATCAGCCTTGGCGGACCGTCTGCCAAGGATGAGCTTGGGTCCACGACGCTGCCCATCGTCAATCCGAGAACGAGCGCGCACAGCTTCATCGCCGAAGTGCTCCTGGCCCCACGGCGTGTTGAAGGTGACTGTTTTGGTGTGCGCAACGAAATCGTCATGGGGAACCTCTCGACAGACCGACGGGATCAACGTGTGACGAGCAGCTGCGGCCTCGGCATCGGCGTGCCTGCCACCAGCACATGACGCGCGATGTGATCCGCCGTCACAGGCCAGGGCTCGAAGGAACCCGACACCGTCGTCTCGGTCCAGATCACACGCGCACGCAGCGCGGCGTCGCTCGGATGCTGGAAATCCGACTCGATGGAGACGCCATTCAGCCACTGCCCGAGCGGCACGCCGATCACGCAGTTGTAGTAGTGGATGTGACGGCCGAGATAGGGCCCGCGGTTGCCTGGGTTCACGCTGTCCTGCCAGTTGAGCGGGTCGGCGTAGCCGGTCGTCTCACGCACCATCACCACGTTGGAAGAAGGCCCGCGCGTGAAGGTGCAGCCCTCGAAGGAGAGGCCGCCCATCCCGTCAACGAACGCGACTGCACCGCTGCGGTTGGTCGCGAAGTTCGAGGAGACGATCCAGGTCGAGCCGCTGTTGAGCACAGTCGGTGCGCCGCCGTTGTTGATGAAGTCGCAGTTGGCGATCGTCATGCCCACGATCTGCGCCTCGATCGCGCTCTCGGTGTTGTTCTCGAAGAGGCAGTCGACGAAGTAGTTCGAGTTGCACTGCCGACCTGCCGAGAGACGAAAGCCCTGCCCGCAATCACGCCACTGGCAGCCGTAGAAGAGGCATTTGTCCATGTAGCTGATGTCGGGTGTCGAATCGATTCCGGGGCGGCCGATCGACTGAAAGCCGATGGGGCAATTCGCGAAGTCGATGTAGGCGCTTGAGCAGTTGTCCCAGGCGTAGATGCCGTCGAGAAAGACGCCGCCCTGGGCCATGTCGCGCAGGCAAACGTGGCTGAAGGTTTGATCGAAATACTGCTGCGCGAGCGTGGTGCCCGCCGTGCCCGTGATCGACGTCAGGTAGATGCCCCAGCGTCCGCCTTGGAGCGTGAGGTCCGACATGCAGAGTGACTGCGGGCCTCCACGGGCGAGCCCCTCCATCGGGTCGTTGTTGAAGGGCGTGTGGCCCGACTCGATGAGGTTGATCGAGGACGACGCGGCGCGAAGCACAGTCCGGCCCTTGCCCGAGCCGATGAGCATCCGCGTGTGACCGCGTGCAATCGCCTGAAGGTCAGGCGTGATGAGGTCTGTCCAAACCCAGCCCATCTTGAGCGGCCGATCGAGCGTGTAGATGCCGGGCGGGAGCACAACAGAGGGCTGCGTGTCGAGCAGGCGCTGGATGTACTCGGCGTCCCACATGCCCGGCGTGGTCATCATCGGAAGGCCGCTGAACTCCGAGGGCGGTGGAGCGAGCAGAGGCCTTGGCCAGGGCGTCCCGCTTCGATTGGAGACGCAGGCGAGCAGCTCCTCGCCTTGTGCTGCCGTGAGCGTGGCGGGGCGTGATGCGCCATCGATCTCGACGACATTCGGGTGGTAGCTCGCCTCCGGGCCGTCGCCTGAGGTGTCGTCGAAGAGCAGTGCACGAAGACGCGGCGAAGCCTCCATGTCGGTGACCTGTGCGTTGGTGACCGTCTCCGTGCGCACGAGACTGCGTGCACCCGGCCGCAGCAAGACATTCTGATACGCCGAGTCCCCCGACTGCGTGACGAGCGCCGCAGCGGAAGTCCATGTGCGCGCCGCATTGGTGTCGAGCAGCGCGAGCCCCTGCGTGAACGAAAAGGCGCCGAAGAGCTTGAGATCCTCGGCGCCAAGCACGCGCGTGATCGGCCAAGCGCGACCCTCGTAGTTCTCCGCCGAGAGGTTGATGAGCGTCACATCCGGCACGCCCTCGAAGTGGAAGCGGCCCACGTCCGTGCCCGCCGGTTGGTTGCCCATCGTGAGCGCGTTCAAACCGAGCACGACATTGCCTGTGCTGGGCTCCGCGGCGTTGCCGCGCACGAGGATGACGTAGGAGCCGCCCTGGCTCTGCGCGCGCACGAAGCGGCAGTTGCGCATGAAGCCGCTCGCGCTGCAGTCGACGGTGATCGTGCCGTTGTAGAGGTCGACGAAGAGGCAGTCTTCGACGCGTGCGCCCATGAGCTGGAAGTCGACGTAGTGCGTGCCGAAGAGGACGACGTCGCGCGTGACTTGATCCGCGCGTCCCGCCGCGAAGGTGATGGGCCCGGAGAGATTGCTGATCGAGACGCACTCGGCCCCTGCCGCGATCGTGAGCATCGGCGCGCGGTTGCGGAAGCCGAAGAGATGGTTGCCCGAGCGAAGCGTGAGTGGCGGCATCCAACCAGTCGCGGGCCCGGGTGTCGCGTGGCTCTGAAAGACGTAGTCGCGCCCAGGCTCGAAGCGACAGCCACGCGGCTCAGCAAGCGCAGCGTCTTCATCGAGGTAGCGCTGCGCGTTGATCTGATCCTCCCAGGGGATGAGCGTCGCATCGACGGGATAGGCCGCGTCGTGCAGCCCACAGCGAGGCAGGGGCACGCCTGCATCGGGGGCACCAGGCGCGTCGCGGTTCGCATCGCCTCGCGGCCCACCGTCGCTTCCCATGCCTCCGTCGAGCGTCTCGCCTGGGCCGCCGCAGCCGCCGAGCACAGCCACCACGCCGATGCCGGTGGCCTGCATCCAAGCCCGCCTCCCCGACTTCCAGCTGGGGGTGAAGAGGAGAAGGTCCGCATCGTTCGAAGGCTTGTTCTTCACAAGCCGACGTACCGCAGAAGGCTCAGCGAGCGGCCACGATAGTTGCTGACCTCACATGCGTGCGCGGTACCACTCGAGCGTGCGCAGAAGGCCCTCTTCCAAGTCCACCTGCGAGCGGAAGCCAAGCAGGCGCTCAGCCTTCTTCACGTCGGGCACGCGGAGCTCCACGTCGGGGAAATCCCACTTCACAAATTCGATCTTCGAGGTCGAGTTCGAGAGGCGAATGACGAGCTGCGCGAGCTGGTAAATCGTGATCGTCGAGCGCGCGTTGCCGATGTTGAACGACTGGCCGATCGCATCGTCGAGGCCAAGGGCGCGCTGGATGCCGTCGACGATGTCGTCGATGTAACACCAGCTGCGAATCTGATCGCCCTCGTTGTGGATCTGAATCGGCTCGCCCTTGAGTGCGCGCACGACGAACGCGTGAATCGCGCCCTCGCCGACCTGCCCTGGGCCAAAGATGTTGAAGGGGCGAATCGAGCACGTCGGAAGGCCGTACTGCTTCCAGTAGTTGTGCGCGAGATGCTCGGTCGCGAGCTTCGAGACAGCGTATGTCCAGCGCGCCTCACCGACGGCACCCAGGCTCGTCACATCGGCCTCGCGCACACGGAAGGCGTAGGAGCCAAAGACCTCGCTCGTGGAGAAGTCGACAAAGCGCTGCACGCCGCCCACTTCCTTCGCGGCACGAAGCGCGTTCATCGTGCCCTCGAGGCTCACTTCCATCGTGAGCACGGGGTTCTTCAGCACCGTGTCGACGCCTGCAATCGACGCCATGTGGATGACGTAGTCGGCGCCCCGCGTGGCCTGCTCAAGCGCAGCGTAGTCGCGCACATCGCCCTTGATCATCTCGACATTCGGATGCGTATCGAGGCCCGCTTCCTTGAGCGCATTGCGGCGCAGGTTGTCAAAGACGCGGATGCGGTTGTTCGGCGCGAGCACGCGCGTGAGTGCAGTCCCGATGAAACCGGCACCTCCCGTGACGAGCAGGGTCTTGCCTGAGATGGACGGCAGGGGTTGGTTCGTTGACGCAGTGTCGCTCATGCGGCGCCAGCTACCACGGCCGATCGCAGGTGGCGAATACGGGCCCTTTGGAGGGCCAACGAAATGAAGCCTCACAGCCAAGCGTCAAAGCCCTTGAAGCGCCGAACTCAAACGAGGGACGATGCCTCAACCACAAGCCAACCGTCGACGTCACGCAGGAGCTGAGAAGTCATGGGTATTTTCGATCGTTTCAACAGCGTCTTGAAGTCGAACCTCAACTCGATGGTCGATCGGGCAGAAGACCCGGGGAAGCTTCTCGACCAAACCGTGATCGACATGGAGGCCGAGCTGAAGCGCAGCAAGGGCGACCTCGTGACGCAGCTCGGGACGAGCAAGCGCCTTCAGAAGAAGGCCGATGAGGCGAAGGAAGAGCTTGATGGCTGGGAGAACAAAGCCGTCCTCGCGCTTCGCGCAGGCGATGAGCAGCTCGCACGTGAGGCGCTGCGCATGAAGCAGAAGGCCAAGCAGAACTACGAGAACCTGCTCCGCCAAGCGGATGGTGCAGCGACGGCTGCCGAGCGACTTCAGCAAGCGTTGGAGCAAGCCGAGCAGAGAGTCGAAGACCTCAAGGCCCGCAAGGCAACGCTCGCCGTGCAGGTGCGTCAGGCGCGCGATTCGCGCGCGGCAGGCGGTGGTTTCGCGACAGGCACGCTGGGCGATTTGGACAGGCTGACGGGCCGCATCGATCAGCTTGAAGCGGAAGTCGAAGTGTCGTCGGTGCTTGATGATCCCGAGCGCGCGCGTGTGGATGCGAAGTTCCGTGAGCTGGAGCGCAAGAGCGGTGGCTCGGTCGTGGAAGACGAGCTCGCGGCGTTGAAGCGCAAGCTCGAAGGTTGATGCGCAACCGTGCGTGGATGGACTGAAGAAGAGCGCATTGTCCTCTGGGCAAGGGCGCTGCCACTGACGTCCTCCGCGCGTCGTGGGAGGGCGACGCGCGATGGCATGCGTCGTCCGGAGTCTCTGCCGCAGCACGTGAGCCGTGCCGCGAGGGTGCTCGCCGCAGGCGGTGAGGTGCATGCCTCGCTTGCAGGGCAGCTCGTCGCGTCGCTACCGGCCACCGACGCGCGGAACGTGATCGATCTCGCCCTCGCGATGCTGCAAGACGAGGAAGAGGGCGCGCTCTCGATTGCGCTCAGCCTCTCCAGCTTGCGTCGCGAAGAACACGCTCTGCTGGGCACGGCGATCGATGATGCGTTCTTGCTCGCCTCGCGTGCGCATCCGGGCGAGCTGCTCGTCGATGGCTCGGTGCGTGATCGCGTGCACTCGGAGTTTCTCTTCACGCGCCAGGTGACAAGCGGCGGGCTCCGCGCAGGCAGCCTCGATCGCGTGTATCCGCGTCGACGTGATTGCGTGAAGTCGCTTGCGCTGGTGGCCAAAGCGCCGCTTCCAACGCCGACACGCGCCCTGGTGTCACCGCTGGCGGAAGCCCTGCGTGGTGAGGCGCGCTTTGCGTTGGTCGAGGGGCCGATCGGTGCAGGCGCTGTGGCGCTCTTTGAGGCCGTGCGTGCGGAGCTGAAGATCGATCGCGTGCTCGCGCTCGGTGCGGCGCCAAGCGTCGATGTGCCGCTTGCATCGCTGCGTCAGGCGCTCCTGGGCCGTGTGCGTGGAACGCGTGCCGACTCACTTCAGACGGGTGAGCTGATCAGCTTTGCGGATGCACTCGCGCTCACCGAAGAGGC
>JBILQT010000602.1:0-7249 GCA_044373065.1 Sandaracinaceae bacterium | reverse complement strand
GGACAAGTATTGGCGCTGCACTCTGAGCTGATCCGGCTGTTCGGAAAACACACATGGAAGCAGGCCGAGCGACTGCAACCGCACCAGGTCAACGCCTCCACCGTGCAAGTCGCGGCGGGGGCTTTGTTGTCTCTGAAAGGTCAACCGGCCAAGCAGATGGCGCTGGTCAAGACCATGGAGCCAAGCACCGCCGCAGCACTGTGTCGCTGGCTGGCAGACCCGGCTTTTTGGGGCGCGGTCGCTGAGGTCACCAGGCACTGACCAGGCCGCAGGAATTTAACGAACGGTCGATTGTTAAAAAAAGTTGATGAGCCAGACGCAACTCAATCCTTCTTCGGCCCGAACTTGTTTGATCGGTTGGAGTCGGGGTCCTTCTGCTTTTGCTTAGGCGCGAATGGCTTTTTGTCTGACTTTGATGATGACTTGGATTCGCTGCTCTTTGATGAGCCGCCGCCAAAGAACTTTCCAAAGATCGACATGACACCCCCCTCGGTTTGAAGATGGTCTGAGTATAGGAAGGGAGATAAGCATGGTTCTGCTCGTGAAGCCAAAAACGCCAACCGCATCAGTTGTGGTGAAGGACGGCACCTACCAGGCCGAGCTGACCGGCATCAGGCAGTTCGCCAACGCCTATGGTGAGCGCATCGGGTTTGAGTTCACCATCGAGGGCGGGCAGTTCGACGGCGTGAAGGTCATGCGCTCCACCGCTCCCCAGCTCACCCAGCAGAGCAAGCTGGCCGAGGTCTTGACTGGCCTGATGGGCCGAGAGCTGAAGCAGGCCGAGCTGGCGGGCGGCATCGACATTGAAGAGCTGATCGGCTCCAAGTGCCAGATCCTGGTGCTTCTGTCCAAGAGCAAGACCGGGGCGGTTTACTCCAATGTCGAGCGGGTTTTCAGCGCAGGCTGATCCTGTAACAGCAGAGGAATAACAGGCGGCTCAGGCCGCACCAGCAACCAAAAGGCCAACAGAGCCAAAAGGTCAGGGATGGCAAAAAAGACTCCAAACAACCTTCATGCAGACCGATATGAACAGCTCGCTGAATCATTCTTGCGCTACCTGGAAAAGTCTCTGCCAGGGTTTAAGCGGGAGTCACCAGGAACCCGCAGGGCACTGTGCAGGATGATCTTCGAGGCTCCCACCAGGTACAGGGCGCACTCTCACTATGAGGGTTATGCGTGGTTCCACTACAAGGAGCTGGAAGAGCGTTTTGGGCGCAGTCAGTTCAGCCGGATCAATGCCGAGCTGGGCCTGTTCGACGACCCTCAAGATTGGTCAAAGGTCGAGGGCCGCACCAAACCCTACATGCTGGCCGAGAAGGTGAGCACCTTGCGCGAGCGGTTCCTGGCAGGTTGTCATCGGCGCTCAACCAGGCTGATGACAGAGGACGGGAAGATCCTCCAAGCACCACCAGCAAGCGCCGTCGCCGCAAAGAACAAGGACGGGCAGACCAGGCGGGGGTTCAAGGACTTGCCGGTAACAACACTTGTGCCTGTCAATCTGGTGCAGCTCAAGAAGCTGATGGTGGACATCCAGGCGCGGCTGTACGCACAAGATGCCGGGATTCTTCAGGGTGAGATCTTCTCGGCTGTGCCCAATAAGAAGTTTCTCAAGGCGCTGTACCAGGAAGCCGCCATGCTGGTGACAAAGGCAAGGAATCGGAATTGGCCCGGCTATGTCCTGCATAGATACACCGAGCACACGAGTGGACGCCTTTACGCCGATGGTTCGGCCAACCTTCAAAACTGCTATCGGGCAGTCAGAGAGGCGGCGATGGCGGGTCTGTATGACATCGACATCGAGAACTGCCATTACTCCATCTTGGCGCAGATGGCGGCACAGCACGGCTATCAGTGCTCCGATGTCTTGCGCTACCTGGATGACAAGGATGGGGTGCGTGGCGGCTTGATGCGCGAGTTCGGCGTCAGCAAGCAGCAGGCCAAGAGCGCATTGATCGCCCTGATCTACGGGGCAAGGTTTTCACACCGAGCCAAGGATGCCCTGCCCAAGATCTTGGGGGGCGACACCAGGCTGGCGGCAAGGATCTACGAACACCCGCAATTCAGGGCGCTCCGGGATGACATCAGCGGGGCAAGGCGTGCCGTGCTGGCGGCGCAACCAGTCACCAGGCGCACCATCAAGAACTGCCGAGGGCTGACCATCAGCATGGACGATTCAGATGAGCGGCAACAGCTCGCCCATCTTCTTCAAGGTGTTGAGGCTGCTGCGCTGGAAGCCGCCTACCGGCAATACCCCAAGGAGATCGTGCTCCTTCAGCATGACGGGTTCACCGCCACCAGGCCGCTGGACACGGCTCGCATCGAAGCCGCCATGTTGGAGGCCACAGGCTACCGTCTGAAAGTCGAGCAGAAGGTCATCCAGATCAACCTTGGACAAGCCTTTGACGACCACCCGGCAGACCTAAAAAACCAAAACGAAATCGGCAGCAAACCCAATGCTGGCGCGGGTTTCAACCAATCCAATGCAAGCTAGAAGTGCTGTGTCTGTTGCCGTTCCCTGCCTTCCTGTCTGGTCTCCCTGCCTACGCCACTTCCGGACAGCGGGCGGCTCCCTTCGGACGACGATTCGGCTGGAAAAAGCATGGTGGGCCGCCATCGACACCCTCGCAGAGAAAAACGGCCAGGACTGGCAGCAGTGGGCCACCGACATCCTCAAGACCAAGCCCGAGCAAGTCGGGGTCGCGGGCTGGCTCAGGTTGTCCGTGCTGGCAGCAAGCGGCGGCACGGGGATGGGGGGCGCGGGGGGAAGTCTCCCGAGCCATCGAGAGTAGGCGCGAGTAGATCTATCAGGAGCTGATCAATGGCTGAGAACGACAGAAAGCAGGCGTCAACCAAGACCAAGAAGGCGGGCGTCAACCAGGCCTCCACCATGACAAAGGAAGCGCGGTTGAAGGCGCTGGGGTCGATGACCACTTCAGGCACCGGCAATGCATCCATGGTCATGGAGCCTTTCCAGAAGAACATGCTTGGCCAGGAAGTGGGCCTCACCATGATCTTGGAGTCGCTGAACGAGCGGGTCGAGAAGATCAACGCGGGCGACTTGAGCATGGTCGAGTCGATGCTCTTCTCGCAGGCCAGCGCACTGCAAACCATGTTCGCCAGCCTCGCCAGGCGCGGGTCTGCGCAGGAGTACCTGAAGCAGTACCAGACCTACATGGGCCTGGCCTTGAAGGCTCAGGCGCAGAGCCGCGCCACCCTGGAAGCCCTGATCGAGCTGAAGCAGCCGCGCCAGCAGCCCACCTTCGTCAAGCAGGCCAACATCGCAGCGGGCCATCAGCAGGTCAACAATACATATGCGACTACGCAATCACATACTGGCATAGGCTCGCACGCGGCAAATTCTCAGACTGAGCCAAACAAACTATTGGAGGCACGCCATGGCGAACGGCTGGACTTTGGAGCGCAGGGCCAAGCAGGCCGAGCTGATCAAGACCTGGAGGCCGTGGGAGCGGTCAACCGGCCCTGTCAGCCGTGAAGGCCGCGCCAAGGTCGCCAGGAATGCCTGGAAGGGCGGGCACCGCCAGCAGCTCCGAGAACTATTCAGCCAGGTCAATGCAGAGATCCGGGCGGCGAAGAGCCTCTTGAAAAACTATCGGCAAGTATCGGGAGGCTGGCAGGGGTAGGGGGCGCATCACTCTCTGGAGCGGACGCGTTTTCCAGACCGACAGCTTCCTCATTCGCGGAACGAATCGCCCCTGGAACGATATTCAGCAAATGGCTGCCTCCATGGGAGTGGTGCAAGCAACAGGGCAAGCACTAGCCGCATACCAGCATACCTATGCGATGATGCAGCCGCCGAGAAGCCAACAGAGCAATATGGCCAAGCCCCCCGTCATCACCAAGTCCGTCGACAACCTGATCAATCAGGCGCTGGCCATCGAGGCCGAGAGCGCACAGGACGCGGGTGCTTTGGGCTTCATGGCCAGGGCGATGGTGCAGGCCACCCTTCCTCACAGGAAGGTCGAGGGCAACGAGTTCGAGCGCAGGAATGGCGCTTTCACCCTCAACATGGTTGCCCCCTCCAAGATCGGTTTGCCCTACGGCTCTATCCCTCGCCTTCTCCTGGCATGGGTCACCACTGAAGCAGTCAAGACGAAGAACCGCGAGCTAGAGCTGGGTGATTCGATGTCGGCATTCATGGCCGAGCTGGGCCTGTCTCCAACAGGGGGCGCTAATGGCAGCATCACCCGGCTCAAGAACCAGACCAGGCGGCTTTTCTCTTCGACCGTATCAGCCACCTATGAGGACGGCGAACAGGTCGCAGATATTGGCTACCGCTTGGCCGACAGGTCGCTGCTGTGGTGGCACGCCAAGGAGCCGGAGCAGGCGGGCCTATGGAAGTCGTCGGTCACGCTCTCCATGCCCTTCTTCACAGAGATCATCGACCGGCCTGTGCCCATAGACATGCGGGCCATCAGAGCACTCAAACAGTCCCCCATGGCGCTAGACATCTACACCTGGCTGACCTACAGGGTGTCTTATTTGAAGAAGCCAGCGGTCATTCCATGGGCATCGCTGGCGCTTCAGTTCGGCAGCAACTACGCACAGGTGCGCCAGTTCAAAGCGGCATTCATGGGTGAGCTAAAGAAGGTCGTCACGGTCTATGCGGGAGTCAGGGTTGAGGCCACTGAAATGGGTCTGATGGTCAAGCCTGCACCGCCTCACATTGCCAGGAAGGTGGACTAGCCCATATGGCAGCCCCGGACCTTCTGAGAACCCCGTGCTCTTGCCTTGGCAAGAATCCTGTGTGCTTCAAGTGCAATGGATGGGGCTACTTGGACAAGATTGGCCGCGGCGAGAGCCTTGAAGGCTTTGATCCTAGGCCTCGGTCTAGCAGACCACCAAAGGTTCTATTCCGATGCCCGCACTGCCCGAGCTCCACACCCTTCAAGACACCTGAGAAGCTAGCTGCACACATAGCCAAGAAGCATGTCTCGAAAGAGTGATGAGTTATCCACCGCCAGGCTGTGGATTGCCCATGTTGCCCACGCATAAATGGTGACGCTCCAGAGAGTTATCCACGCATAAACGGTGACACCAACACGCATAAATGGTGACGCCCCTATATAGAACCTGTATCACCAGTATCTAAAGAACCAGTAGTAGAAGCGGCTCAGTCCGTGGACAACCTTGCAGGTTGCCCACCGCCACCGCCGCGCTCACCACCAAGTTGAGAGACTGAAATGGCAAAGACACCAGAACAGCCGATCTATGACGCCCTTCCGATGACTCCAGAAGATGCAGACAAGCTGCGCAAACTGAAGCCATACACCGGTCCCCAACTGGTCAAGACTGCGGTTGGTTGGCGCGAGCCACCGACAACTGAAGAGCCCAAAGCAGATGACGAAGAGGGCAAATCGTGACCAAGATCATTGGCGTCATTCAGGTGAAGGGCGGCGCTGGACGATCCACTGTCTCCACCAACCTGGCGGGAGAACTGTCCAAGGTCGGCAAGACCGTGCTAATCGACTGCGACATGCCGCAGGGCACAAGCGCAAGCTGGTTTGCAGTTCGTGAGCAGGCCGGGAAGGCTGGCAGCCTGACATCAGACACAGCCAGCACACACCGCGAACTGGTCGCCAAGGTCGAGCAGCACCAGGACGCCGACTACATCGTGCTGGATGGCCCTCCACGCATTGCAGAGCTGACCAGAGCCATCCTTGTATTGGCTGACCTGTGTTTGATCCCTGTGGGCGCTTCTGCGGCAGAGATCTGGGCTACTGCTGACATCCTGACCCTGATCGAAGAAGCCAAGCAGGTGAAACCCATCAAGGCCAGGATGGTCTGGACACGCTATCGGTCATTCACCAAGCTGGCGCAAGAACTGTCAGATGCCGCTGAAAAGCAGCTTGGCCTGGAAGCCCTCAAGACATCCCTGGCCATGCGCGTGTCCTACACGGAAGCCTTGGGCAGCGGTCTGACCGGCGCAGAGATTCAAGACCAAAACGCCAAGATCGAAACCAGATACCTAGCCGCAGAAGTTATGTCATTGCTAAGGAAGAAGTCATGAGCAGACAACCAACCACCCTCTCCAAGCCAATGCCCCGCAGTAATGCCGAGGCCGCGCTGGCCTTCGCTGAGGCCAAGACACCCGCACCGCAGGCCAAGCCAACAGCGGCGTCAGAGAAGCGGGTTTTCTTTGCGCCTGAAGGCTACCGGCGGCTGACGATCAACCTGCCGGAAGAGCTGCACAAGAAGCTGCGCCTGGTGGCCATCGAGCGCGACTGCACCGCGACTGACATCGTGCTGGAGCTGCTGAAGCGAGAACTGGAAGGCGGCAAAGGCGGGCGCTGATCTAAGCAAGTCACAGGCGTAGCGCCTGGTTTTGCATATGTATGCAGCAATGCGACTATGTGATAGCATGTTATCCAGTTAAGAGGGGAACAGCTCCATGAAACAAGCCATCGGCTACATCCGAGTCAGCACCGAGCAGCAGGCCAGCGAAGGCGTCAGCCTGGAGGCGCAGCGGACCAAGATCGACGCCTGGTGCGCCACCAATGGCTACGAGCTGGTGCAGGTCTATGTCGATGCAGGCATCAGCGGCAAGCGCATGGACACCCGCAAGGAATTGCAGAAGGCGCTGGCGGCTCTGAAGAAGGATTCGGCGCTGGTCTGCTACTCCCTGTCTCGCCTGGCTCGCTCCACCAAGGATGCGCTGACCATTGGCGAGATCGTCGCCAAGAAGAAGGCCGACATGGTGAGCCTGTCCGAGCAAATCGACACCACCACGGCGGCGGGCAAGATGATGTTTCAGATGCTGGCTGTGCTGGCCGAGTTCGAGCGCAACCTGGTTGCCGAGCGCACCACCAATGCCTTGCAGCACAAGAAGGCCACCGGGCAGAAGTACTGCAACCTGACGCCCTACGGGTTTGAGGCCGTCGAGGGCCGACTGGTCGAGGTGCAGCAGGAGGCGGCTGTGGTCGCTGAGATCCAGGCCGCACGCCAGCAGGGCCACACCCTCCAAGCCATTGCCAACAACCTGAACGGTCGTGGCATTCCCACCAAGACCGGCAAGCAGTGGGCACCGGCCACCATTCACTACCTGGTCAAGAGGACAAGTATTGGCGCTGCACTCTGAGCTGATCCGGCTGTTCGGAAAACACACATGGAAGCAGGCCGAGCGACTGCAACCGCACCAGGTCAACGCCTCCACCGTGCAAGTCGCGGCGGGGGCTTTGTCGTCTCTGAAAGGTCAACCGGCCAAGCAGATGGCGCTGGTCAAGACCATGGA
>JBILQT010000060.1:0-29932 GCA_044373065.1 Sandaracinaceae bacterium | reverse complement strand
AGGGCCGCGGGGCGGTGGTCGCGATGGATCGCGACCACCGCCGAGGGGCCGATGCGCGGTGGTGGCGACTGATCGCGTGGTCGAAAAGGGCCGGGCGGCCTGACCTGACCGCCTCCTGAGGCCGCTCAATAACAGGCGTCGATCGCCACCACGACGCGGTTGATCAGCGCGTCGAAGGCCGGTGCAAACGAGCCGGTGCAGATCGAGGTCACAGCGACGTTCGCTCCTTGGGCGTGAAGCTGCGCGGCGGTCTGCACGATGCGGACGGGCGGGTAGGCGATGCCGTTGGGCGACTCGCAGGAGGGGCGCAGCATGTTGCCGCTCGCGTCCGGGCCAGGTTGCATGTCGGGGTGGCTGAGCACGGCGGCGAAGTCGCGGGATGCAGCGGCCTCTTCGGTCTCGGGAGGGATGCCGACGATGGCGGAGAAGACGAGGAGCTCGGGGCTGCGGCGAAGGCCGAGGAAGCCGTTCACGTAGCGAGAGACGGGCGCGACGATGGTGGGGTCGTCGCTGTAGGTGTTGCAACGAATGTTCGCAGGGATGCTGGTGAAGCGCGGGTCGGTGTAGCCGAAGATGCCGTAGTCAAACACCGAGCAATCCTCCTCGTCGGTGACGAGCACGAGCGTGAGCACGGAGTTGGGTCGAAGAAAGCCCGCGTTGGCGCCCGTCGCATGTCCAGGCAGGCGATTGGGGAGGCCTGTCTCGGGGTCGAAGAAGCGTGGCGGCGTGTAGCCCTCGGCCGTCCACTCCTCAGGGTTCGTCGGTGTCACGGCCTTGAGCCCTGCCTCCAGTTGCTGCTCGTAGCCGCAGCCCCCCGTGCCGAGGTTCACCATGCAGCCGATGGTCGTGGAGAAGGCGGCGGTGTCGTCGCCTGCCATGAACGCGAAGGTGCCGCTCGGATAGCTCGGCATGCAGTCGCCATCCGGCTCAAGAATCGTGCGGCGCAGGATGCCATCATCGCCGAGCCCAGGCGTGCACGTGCGGACACTCGGCTCATCCCCCGAGCCCATGTCGGAGGTGACGACGCCCACGTGAAGCGAGGTCACTGCAGGGAAGTCTTGGATGCCGTCGGCGTTGCGATCGCCCGTCGTCAGCGTCCTCACAAGCCGTGGGATCTCGCGCACAAACGAGGCCTGCTCCTCACGCATCGAGCCCGAGTTGTCGACGATGAAGAGCACATCCACGCCGTCCTCTTCGATGCGCACCGGCCTGCACGCATCCGCACGCGGGGCATCACGAAACTCAGGGCCGCTGCGGGCGCCGCACGAGCTGCAGAGGGGCGCCACGGCCAAGAGTGGGAACAAGGTCACGAGCTGGGTCACGAACAGTCTGCAACGCATAAGCAAGCCTCCATCAAAGGGATGCGCATCTGTACCATGCGCGCATGAACCGAACGCTCCCGCTTCTCACCATCGTCGCACTCGCCTCGGGCTGTCCAAGCATCACCAACACGTTCACTGGAGGCGGCGTAAGCGCGCTCGTCGATGACGCCCATGGCATCGCAGCAGGCGGGCAAGTGCGCGTGCACGGCGTGATGGTGGCGCGCGTGACGGAGGTGACGTTGGAGGCCGAGGGCGCACGCATCGCGATCGATGGCCTGCCGGATACGGTCACGCTGAAGAGCGATGCATGCGCCGTCGTGCGCACACACCTCGTGGCCAACGAGACCTTCCTTGAGATTCAACCAGGCCATGCCGAGGCGGAGCTTGAGGGCACGTCGTTGCCTCCATGCAGCGCGACCTCGCTTGAGCAAGCAGGCACCGAGTCCATCGCGGAACTCACCGGCCTTGTGCGCGAGCTGCGTGCGTACGTCGCGCGCTTGGAGAGCGGAGAGCGACCGCTCTGCACCGTGACGACAGCCGCTCCGACGCCTCCCGCAGAGGCGCCCACTCCGACGCCAGCGCCCGAGCCTGCTGCAGCCGCACCGAGTGAGGCGCCCGAGGCCACGCCGTGAGCGCGCTTGCACCGGGCCAGCGCGTCGTCGTCTCGCACTTCGCAGAGACACCGCTGGAGGCCATCGAGAGCGCGATGTCGCTCGTGCCGATGGACGCACCCGACACGACGAAGCTGCGCCCGACCGACGTGATTGTGCGCGTGAAGAGCGCGGCCGTGGGCTGGGTCGATCTCCTGATGACGAGCGGTCAGTACCAGCACATGGCCAAGCCTCCGTACACGCCGGGCCTTGAGCTCGCAGGCGAGGTCGCATGGCGCGGTGAGGATGCGAAAGCCCAGCTGAAAGAAGGCGACCGCGTGATCGTCGATGGCCTCCTCTCGGGCCCGCGATCCCTCGGTGCGTATCAAGCGTGGGGAGGCTTTGCGACGTATGTCGTGGCCCCGCGCGAGGCCGTGCTGCCCATCCCCGCAGCGCTCTCTTTCGATCAGGCCGCAGCGCTGCTTGGAAGCTACGAGACGGCCTACCACTGCCTCGTCACACGCGGCCGCTTGAAGGCCGGCGAGACGGTGCTCATCCACGGCGCCTCGGGCGCGACAGGGCTCGCTGCGGTGCAGGTCGCGAAGCTCCTCGGTGCAACGGTGATTGCGACGGGTCGCTCACGCGAGAAGCTCGCCCGCGTGCAGCAAGAGGGCGCCGATCATGTGGTCGTGATCGAGCGAGATGAGAGCGGCATCAAGCCCTTCCGCGATGAGGTTCGCGCGTTCACGCAAGGCCAGGGCGTGCACGTCGTGTACGACGGAGTCGGCGGCGACATCTCGCTCGAGAGCTTGAAGTGCGTGCGCTTTGGCGCGCGCTTCCTGATCGTCGGCTGGGCGTCGACGCCCTTTGTGGCGAAGGGCAAGGGCCAGCGCGGTGCGCCCAATGCGAACGTGCTCCCGACCAACCTCATCATGATGAAGAGCCTCGATGTGCTCGGCTGCCCAACGGCCATCTCGACCGCCGAAGACCCATCCAGTCGCGCGCCGCGCCTTCAGCAAATCCTCGCCTGGGCTGAGGAGGGCAAGCTGCAGCCGCAGGTCTCACACGCCTTTGCGCTGAAGGATTTTCAAGAGGCGATGCGTGTGAAGTGGCAGGGCGATGTCCTGGGCGGCTGCGTGCTTCATCCCTGAGCTGGTACCTTCGCGCGATGCGTGCACGCGTCCTTCTGGTCCCGCTCCTCGCCCTTGCAGGCTGTGAGGGCACGCTCGTCACGCCCGATGCAGGTGCAGTGCAAGACGCGCCCTCGCTCGATGCGTCGTCACTCGATGCAACAGGCACAGTGCCCGATGCGTACGTTGTCTCAACGGATGCGTTCGCGATGAGCGATGCGCCGGTGATGATGACGAACCCGGGTGTCGCTCCTCGCCCCGGCATCGCAGGCGAGCGCGCAGGCATGGATGGCCCCAATGCGATCAGCGCCTCATCGAGTGCGCCCGCGTTGATCCGCATCGAGGCCGCACCGGACGAGCACATCACCTTCTTCCTCACCTTCGACAGCGCGATCCGCGATGTGCAGCTCGAGGTGCTGCGCTGGAATGGCACCGAGGCGGTCTCGCTTGGCGTGACGGATGGCGGCGCAGGCTTGCGCACGCTCGCTGCCTTCGATGGCGAAGGAACACGCACCTTCTGGGCACGCATCACGACAGGCCGCGCATCCTTCACGGGCTCGCTCGCGATCACGCGCACGCCCTTCGAAGATGGCCCCTCCTGCTTCGAAGATTGCGCGCGCCTGCTGCAGATGCCGCTGCCCAACGACACGCGCATCGATGGCTACGCGACACGCACGAGCACCGTCTTTCGCTACCAATACGGGCGCCGCGACTTGCTCATGTACGTGCGTCACGCAGCACAGCGCGTTGCCTCACGCGGGATGGCGCCGATCATCCCCGAGGATTTCTCGCAGTGGAATGGCGAGACACCCGGCAACGACGTCGGCTCACCGAGGCACTCCTCGCATCAGCGCGGCAAGGACGTCGACATCGCGCTGCACGGCCTCGACGGCATGCACGAGTGGCGAAGCTACTGCACGGCCCGCTCGGCTAGCGGAGGCCGCGAGTGCACGCCGGGGACGATTCGCAACTACGACGGCGCCGCCAACGCCATCTGGTTCGGCGACATCTTCGAGAGCGGCCGCGTGACGATGTGCTTCCTCGATCGCGAGCTCATCCCCACCACCGTGCGCGGCGCCGAAGAAGCCAATCGCCTCGGTGAGGTGAGCGGCAGCGTGCTCCCTCTCTTCGACGACGGGACACACCTCCAACACTGGCCCAACCACGACAACCACATCCACGTGCGCGTCTCGGAGAGCGCCTCGATTGGGCCGCTCGTGTGGACGGGTAGGGCGCCGGAAGAAGAGGCGTTCGAAGCGCCCTGAGGCTCAGCTCGCCGACTCCGCGAAGTCGCGGCTGCCCTCGATCGACTTGGTGATCACCTCGCCCGTCGCGTGCACATGCTCGTAGCGAACGGGGCAGTCATCGCCGGTGGCCACGGAGGGGAGGAAGTCATCTGGGTCGAAGGCGGGCGGCTCGCTCGTGTAGGGGCGCGGGTCGATGGATGCGAGGCGCACAGGGTCGGCCGAGCCCTCGGCGACGCGGAGGTCGGTGTAGAAGCCGTCCTCGCGGCGAATGGTGTTGGCCACGCGCGTCCAGGCCTCGCTGATGTCTTTGGCGAGGAGGTCGTACGACTTGCGGTCCGCGCTTTCCGTCCACCGCTTCGCGGCTTCTGCGATGCCGAGCTGGCTCGCGCGCTTGGTCCACACGCCGACGGCAACGCCGAACAGCATGATGGCCGCGAAGGGCATCCAGAACGCGCTCGGGAGGTAGTCGAGCCAGATGCCAAAGAGGCCTGTGCCGCCCGTCGCGAGCAGCACGCCTGCGGGGTCGTAGGAGCGGAAATATCCCGTCGCGACCGAGAGCGCCTCGCGCTTCTTCTTATCGAGCGCGACCATCTCCTCGTGGATGCGCTTGGGCACGGCAAGCTCAAGCACGCGTGCTTCGAGGTAGGGGCTCTCTTCAAGCTTGTGGCTGCCCTCCGAGCGCACATCGCCTGGCTCCAAGCGACGAAACACAACCACCTTGCGACGCACAAACGATGCGTCCGTCGCATCCGCAAGAAGGCGGATCACACGCCCACTCTTGGCCGGCGCATCCAGCCTCGCCGCAGGTGCCTCGACCGCGGCCTCAGGTGCGGCACTCACGCGCGCATCCGCCGTGGCTTCCACCTCATCGGGTGCTGTTTCCGCTGTCGCCTGAGCTGTCGACTCAGCCTTCGCCTCGACGGATTCTGTCGCCGTCTCCTCCGCCTCAGGCACCTTGGATTCCGTCTCGCTCACGACGCGCTCCCGCCCGTGAAAGGGACGACGAGCCCCGCAGCAAAACAGAGCGCGCGCAAGGTCGCGAAGAGCTCCTCATGCGCCTTGTCATCGAGCCAGGTCGCACTCGCCTCGTCGTAGTCAAAGTGCCAGGCGCGGCTTCGTCCCGCGAGCCAGAGCTGCTGCGTCGGACGCTGCGTGTTCAAGATGATGCGCGTCCCGTCGCGAAAGCGAACCGACACCACATCACCCTGCGTGTCGACATCCGCGTCGTCCGAGTCGATGTCATCGAATGCAGCGATCACCTTCTGGAAGGTGTCGTGCGCCAAACGGAGATAGCGGGATTCGTCCATCGACATAGGTCGGGCAGGGTAACCGTTGACCCTCGCTGAGAGAAGCGATAGCCGCGATTCGGTCCCACCATGAGCACGTCCCCGCCGCCTTCGAAACTCACGCTTGAGCAAGTACGCGCACGCCTCTCCGCACGTGCGCACGCAGACATTCACGGCGATCAGGTCTCGCGCAGAGCGGCCGTCGTTGCCTTGCTTCGCGAGCGTCAGGTGAAGCGCGAGCGCGTGACGGAAGTGCTCTTCATTCGTCGCGCCGAGCGCGAAGGGGACCCGTGGTCTGGCCACATGGCCTTCCCCGGAGGTCGCCACGAGCCAAGCGATCAAGACATGCACGAGACTGCGCTGCGCGAGACGCGCGAGGAGATGGGCGTGCATCTTCCCGATCACGGAGAGCTCATCGGCCGCCTCGATGACGTGCCCGCAATGGCGCGTGGCGTGAAGACCCGCACGGTCGTCAGCCCCTTCGTCTGGATGCTCCGCGAGACGCCCGTCTTCGCCCCGAACGAGGAAGTCGACGAGGTGCATTGGGCCTCGCTCACGGAGCTTCTGCGCGGCGAAGCAAACACGACGATCGACTACCCCTGGCAGGGCCAAACGCTGACCTTGCCCGGCTACCGCGTGGGCCCACGCGTGGTCTGGGGCCTGACGTACAAGATCCTGAACGACTTGTTCACGCTCGTACGTTGAGGCGCTCGCCTCAGTGAAAGTCGCGCGACTTGGAGGGCACCTCCGTGCGCTCCTTCTCGATCGAAGGCTTCTTCAGGATGCTCGCCAGGTCGCGGATCGACTCGGCGATGAGATGCACCACGCCGGACTCTTCTTGTAGCTGCCCGCGCACCTCAAGAAAGACGCTCGTCTTGGCGACGAGCTTGTGTTTCTCAAATATATCATTCCATATTACAACATTGACGAAACCCGTCTCGTCCTCAAGCGTCATGAAGACGACGCCAGTCGCGGTGGCAGGGCGCTGCCTGCAGATCACAAGGCCCGCGTAGCGAATGCGCTGCTTGCTCTTGATATTCGCAATCGCCGAAGCCTCCGGGTAGCCCGCCTCGATCAAGCGCTCGCGGTACGCCTCCATCGGATGCCCCGCGGTCGAGTGCAGACTCGATCGGTAATCCCACGCGATGGCCTCATCGCGTTCGAGCGCCTCGAAGAAGGCGAATTTGGTTTCGGAGAGGGGCTCCTCCTTCGTCTCCCAATCGAGCCCCTGCAGCACTTCATTCGCGAGGCGGTGCAGCTCCCAAATCGCGCTTCGTCGGTCGAGCCGTGCGAGGTCAAAACCGAGCGAGGCGAGGGCGCCCGATTCAGCGATGCGCGTGAGCGCGCGCTTGTTCATCTGCGTGCGACGCACGAAGTCCGCGAGGTCTTGATAGGCGCCCTCATTGCGCGCGCGCTGATGCGCATCGCGCTCACGTTGGCCGAGGCCCTTGATGTAGCGAAGCCCCATGCGAATGCCCCAGCCCTTGCGTGCAATGGGCTCGAGTGTGCAGTCCCAATCGCTCTTCAACACATCGATCGGCAGCACCGTGATGCCATGCCGCTTCACATCATCGACGAGCGTGGACGGGTGATAAAAACCCATCGGCCAAGCGTTGAGCATCGCGCACGTAAAGACCGCGGGATGGTGGCATTTCAACCAGGCCGTCACGTAGGCCAAGAGCGCAAAGCTCGCCGCGTGCGACTCGGGAAATCCGTACTCACCAAAGCCGCGAATCTGGAGGAACACGCGCTCTGCAAAGTCGAGCGGGATGCCGTCTTCGACCATGCGCGTCACGAGCTTCTCGCGGTGCTGCTCGATGCGCCCCTTGCTGCGCCATGCGGCCATGTCGCGACGCAGTTGATCGGCCTCACCCGGCGTATAGCCCGCGACGGCCACCGCGAGCTTCATCACCTGCTCTTGGAAGATGGGAACACCCAGCGTCTTCTTCAGCACGCGCTCCAATTTCGGATGCGGAAACTCGACCGCCTCCTTGCCCTCGCGACGTCGCAAATACGGGTGAACCATGTCGCCCTGAATCGGCCCAGGACGCACGATCGCGACTTCGATCACAAGGTCGTAAAAGGTGCGCGGCTTCAAGCGCGGCAGCATCGCCATCTGCGCGCGGCTCTCGATTTGAAAGACGCCGATCGTGTCTCCGCGGCTCACCATCGCGTATGTCGTTGGGTCCTCCGAGGGCACCGTGCGTATCTCCAAGTCGATCTCCTCGTGATGGCTCAAGAGATCGAAAGCGCGGTGGATCACCGTGAGTGCACCAAGGCCCAGAAGGTCGACTTTGAAGAGCCCCAAATCCTCGATGTCCTGCTTGTCCCACTGAATCACCGTGCGCCCCGGCATCGTCGCAGGCTCGATCGGGCAAAGCGTATCGACGGGCTCACTGCCGAGCACAAAGCCTCCCGGGTGAATGCCCAGGTGCCTTGGAAAATCGAGGATCTGGCTCGTGAGCGTGAGCAGATGCCGCGTGACAGCCGCCTCCGGATCGAGCCCCGCATCCTTGAGCAAGGTGACCTCGATGTTGTCGTCGTAATGCGAGAGCACCTTCGCCGCGCGGTCGAGAACAAGGTCGGGCAAGTCGAGCGCTTTGCCGACATCGCGCAGCGCACTCTTCACGCGGTAGCGAATGACATTGGCCACCATCGCCGCGCGCGGCTCATCGCGCGGAGGAGACTCGAGATAGGCCGGCGCACCATTGGCACTCGCCGTCTCCTCGCTCTCTGTGGGCTTTGTGTCTCGCACGGTCTGCACGCGTCCCCAGCGCTCGTAGACGTATTGAATCACCTCTTCGCGCCGCTCGTGCTCGATGTCGATGTCGATGTCGGGAGGCTCAGCACGCTCACGTGAGAGGAAGCGCTCAAAGAGCAAATCCATGCGCACCGGGTCGATCGCGGTGATGCCGAGGCAATAGCAAACGATGCTGTTCGCGGCGCTTCCGCGGCCCTGACAGAGAATGCGGCTCTCGCGACAGAAGCGAACGATGTCCCACATCGTGAGGAAGTAACCGCCGTATTCGAGCTCCTCGATGAGCACAAGCTCGCGCTCGAGTTGCACACGGCAATCCTCGGGGATGCCGCTTGGATAGCGCACACGCGCGCCCTCGAAGGTCAGCTCACGCAGCCAATCCTTCTCGCTCTTTCCGTTCGGCACCTTCTCCGCCGGATAGCGATAGCGAAGCTGCCCCAAATGAAACTGGCATTGCTCAGCGACTTCGAGTGTGCGGTGCAAGCTCGCGACGTCATCGCGATAGCGCGCCTGCATCGAGACGATGTCGAGCAAGTCATGCTCGGCATTGGGCTTGAGCCACTTGCCCGATTCATGAAGCCGCACCCCGCGTCGAATGCACGTGAGGACATCCTGAAGCGGTTGGCGAACACGGTCGTGATAGAGCACTTCGGTGACGGCGACCGTGGGCACATCGAAGCGCGCCGCATGCGCCCGCATCGCTTGTTCGCGCTCCACATCGCCGGGCTCCAGATGACGCTGAATCATCGCGTAGAGACGCCCCCGATGGCTCTCATGCAGCATCGAGATCACGTGCTCATCGGGCGCCAGCGCAATGACGCCTCGGTCCGTAATCGTGCGCACTTCATCCCACGTGACGCGCGCTCTTCCCTTCACCTCGGCGCGTGCATGACCGCGCGTGAGAAGACGACAGATGCGTCCATATCCCTCGCGCGTCATCGCGAGCATCACGACACGCATCGCCTCGCTTTCCACAGCGACTTCGGCGCCTACGATCATGCGAAACGAAGCACGCTCTTTCTTCAACTCTTCGCACTTCACATGCGCACGCACCGAGCCCGTCATCCCGTTGCGATCCGTGAGCGCGAGTGCTGGAAGGCCAAGCGCGTGCGCACGATTCACAAGCTCATCGGGATGGCTCGCACCTTCAAGGAAGGAGCCATTCGATTTGACCCAGAGCGGTACGTAAGAGCGGCTTTTGGCCACACGTCGTGCAGACACGACAAGACGCTAGCGGCGCTTGTGCGACTGTACAAGCGTTCAGAGTTCGGCGGCGCAGCACGACATTGAACTTCGGCGAGACGTCTGCGTAGTGTGCGCGCCGAGGGAGTTGTCATGCGGAAGATGAGTTGGATTCTTCTCTTTGCCCTGGCGTCAGGCTGCGGCACTTCGATCGAGACCGTGACTGCCGCGTACATCGGCTGTCGACCCGACCAGATTCAGATTTCGGAGCACAGCTGGGGCACGTGGGTCGCGACATGCCATGGCCGCCGCTTTCGCTGCGCTGACAGTGGTGAGTCGATGAGCTGTGCGCCTGAGGATGGACAGCGAACAGTCGCTGCCGCCGCACCCGCACCTCGCGCACCGCGAAGCCCCTCACAGACGCTTCGTCGCACGGAGCAAACCGACGAAGCGGGCACCTTTGCACTGCTCTCGAGCCGCATTCACGTGAGTGACTACGACTTCACATTCTTCGCGGCGCCCGCGCGTGAGCGCGAACGGCTCTGGTTGCATGTGCGCGGCCTCGCGCTCGTCGTGGCTCCAGCGTGCGAGCTCGGGCTCTTCATCGATGGCGCTCTGGTTCCGCTCGAACCCGCTGCCTACCAGCTCATCGGAAGCTCGGCCGAGTATCGAATTCCTGTCTCATTGGAGACGTTGCGACAGATGGCGAGTGCATCGAGTGTGTCGGGCCGTGTGTGCAATCGCGAGTGGCGCCTTCGTGCGGACGAACAAACGGCGCTGCGCGAGTTCGTTGCGCGCATCGATGAGGAGCTGGTTTGGTTGCAGCGCAATGCACCGACCTCCGGCGGCGAAGCGACGCCGTGACACGCAATCTCCAAACCCACGTGCTCTTTCAACCGTCGTAGTCTTCATGACGATGCCGAAGCCCCCGCACGCACCCCTCGCTCTGCTCTCCGCCACGACCTTCGCGGGCGTGCTCGCACTCACTGGCTGTGGCGGCGCCTCACGCGGCTCGCTCGCGGGCGGTGGCAACGAGACGCAGCAGGGGGCTGGTGCAGAGGAGGTTGAGTTCCCCGATGAGACGGCGGCGCGCTCCGAGGCGCCCGCGACGCCCGAGGTGTTGGAGGCGGAGACGATGCTTGCGGAGGGAAGGCCTCTTGAGGCGGAGCGTCGTCTTGAGGCCATCGTGCGGGCGACACCGAATGACGTGCGCGCGCGTCTCGATCTCGGCCTCTCGCGTGAGATGCAAGATGACGCAACGGGTGCCGAGGAGGCCTACCGCGGGGCCATTGAGGTGGACGCGACGTTCGCCGAGGCGTGGAACAACCTAGGAGCGCTCCTGCGCGAAGCGGAGCGTGTCGAGGAGGGCGTCGCGGCGTTGCGAGAGGCCGTGCGGCTGCGTCCTGGCTTTGCGTCGGCGCAGCTCAACCTGGGGCTCGCACTCGAAGACAGTGGCGATGATGAAGGCGCGATCACGGCGTATCGCACCGTCATGCGCCTCTCTCGTGTGGATCCGACATCACGCACAAGCCTGGGGCTCCTCCTCCTGCGCCAAGGCCAGCGCGATCAGGCGCTCATCGAGCTGCGTCACGCCGTTCCGCTCGCGGAGGCGCGCGAGGATCTGGCCGCGATCGGAAACGGCCTTCGACGCGCAGGGGATCCTGCGATGGCAGTGCGTGTTCTGCGGCAGGCGATCGAGGCCTCCGAGGAGCCCGCACAGTCCGCGCTGCGTGCAGAGTTGGCCCTCGCAGAGTTCGCAGCGGGTCATCGCGATGTTGCAGAGCAGCTTCTCCAGGCGCTCATCGCCGAGGACGCTGCCTACGCGGCCGCCCACTACCTCCTCGGCAACATGCTCGCAGCGCGTCAGGCCTGGTCGGAGGCCGCCCGAGAGTACGATGCCTACCTGCGTGCGGATCCGCGGGGCGATGACGCTGCCGAGGCGCGTGGCCGCCTCACCTACGTACGCTCCCAAGCACATTGATGCCCTGACCTGCCGCTAGGGCGTCTTGTCGGCCTTCGGTGCGGTCGCAGCCTTCTTGCGCAAGCCAACGATGAAGGTCTCATAGCTTTCGGTGCGGCTCGCGGGCGGCTTGACGATCTTCATCTCTTCGAACGCATCGCGCACCGCGCCATGCGCCTTGGTGAAGTCTTCGCCTTGGAAGATCTTTCCGACGAAGTTGCCTCCCGGCGTAAGCACCGCGATCGCGATCTCGAGGGCGCGCATGAAGAGTGCGAACGAGCGCGCTTGGTCCATGAATTTGTGGCCCGAGGTGTTGGGGGCCATGTCGCTCGCAACGACGTCGAAGGAGTTGGGGCCAAGCTCGGTGATGAGGTCGAGTGCGAGCACGTCGCCATGTCGAATCGTCGCGTGCGGGGGGAGGGCGCCGCGAAACTCCTGGATGTCGAGCCCAAGAACCTTGCCGCGCGGCCCAACCTTCTGCGCGGCATAGCTCGTCCACGACCCAGGGAAGGCGCCCAGATCGAGCACACGCGCGCCCTGACGAATCAGGTTCGTGCGTTTGTCGATCTCGTCGAGTTTGTAAACGGAGCGCGCAGCAAAACCTTCTTTGCGCGCTTTGCGTCCCCAGTGATCTTGCGGGCGATTGGACATGTTTCTCCAGCGGGTTCGTCAGGGACTTCCAAAGAAAAAACCCCGGTGAATCACCAGGGTTCTTTCTCGATACGGAAACCGTGAGGCGTTGCTCAGGCCGCTGCGCCGCCGCGGCGCTTGATCGCCTCGCGGACCGTGACCATGCCGTTCTTCGAACCTGGAACCGCGCCTTCGATGAGGACGAGGTTCTTGTCGTCGAGAACGCGAACCACCTTGAGGTTCTGAATGGTGACGCGCTCGGAGCCGTACTGGCCGGGCATCTTGAGGTTCGGAAGCGTACGACCTGGGGTCATATTCGTTCCGATGGCGCCGCCGTGGCGCTGGTACTCGTGCGTACCGTGCGTGGCGGATGCCGAACCGTGGAAGTTCCAGCGCGTCATGACGCCGGTGAAGCCGCGGCCCTTCGTGGTTCCGCAGACGTCGACCTTCTGGCCGGCTGCGAAGATGTCCGAGGGCTTGATCGTCGCGCCGATTTCGTACTTCGCCGTGTTCTCGGCGGAGAGACGAAGCTCGCGGATCGTGCGGCTTGGCTTGAGGTTGAGCTTCTTGAAGAAGCCGCCTTCTGCCTTGTTGACGACCTTGTCGCGGCGCTCGCCGAAACCGAGAATGAGGGCCGTGTAGCCGTCTTTCTCGATCGTGCGCTTGCCAAGAACGGTGCAGGGACCGATCTCAACGACAGTGACGCGACGAACGTTTCCGTCGTCTTCGAAGACCTGGGTATTGCCGAGCTTCTTGCCGAGTAGGCCGGGGTGCTGATTCATGTTCTTTTCTTCCGTCGAACTTTCGCTGGCTGCTGGCTCGCCTGATTCGCTTCAAGTCACTCACTTGAAGGAGAGAGGCACGACACCCAGGCTCAAAGGGAGCGGGATTGTATAGAGAGACCTTCTCTCGTCAAGCACGTGTCGCAACGTCTTGTCGGCCGAGACGCACTTCGAGGAGCGTCAGGCCTTCTGGAGGGGCCGTTTGTCCTGCATTCTCGCGTTTGGCAAGGGGACCCAGCAAGTTTGAGATGCGATCCGAAGGGAGCTTTCCGCGCCCAACTTCGAGCAAAGTGCCCGCCAAAATGCGCACCATGTTCTTCATAAACGCGCTTCCGCGGACGGTGATCGCCAAGAGGCGCGGGTCGTTCTGGAAATCGGCCGTGAGCTCCAGCGCATGGATCGTTCGCACGGAGTTTTCGCGATCGTCATCCGCCGCACGGAAGGCACGGAAGTCATGCGTCCCGTGAAGGTGTTGTGCCGCCTGACGCATCGCCTCGAGATCGAGGCGCGCCATCGGCGGGTCCAAGTCACGCAAGTTGGGATGCAGGAGGCGCCCAGGCAGATGCCAGGCCCGATGGCGCAGGAGTGGGTCCCGCTCGCGATCGATGAGAAAGACGTAGCGATACGTTTTGTCCACGGCATCAAAGCGCGGGTTGTAGCCAGGCGCGCAGGCTCGGCTCTCGCGCACGACCACGTCGCCGGGGAGCTTCTGGTTGAGACCGCGCAGCCAACCTTCAGGAGGGATCGCGCGTGCCGAGTCGAAGCCGACGACTTGCCCCATCGCATGCACGCCACGGTCGGTACGTCCGGCGCCGCGTGTGAGCGTTGG
Source organism: Sandaracinaceae bacterium (assembly GCA_044373065.1). Taxonomy (GTDB): domain Bacteria; phylum Myxococcota_A; class Polyangia; order Polyangiales; family Sandaracinaceae; genus JAFLCL01. Next base: position 16,216 of record JBILQT010000060.1, on the reverse strand, counting down.
CTGGCCCGACATCGCGCTCACGGCGTCTTCGAGGACGCCTTGCACGGTACGTGTGCCCGGCTGGCGTGCCCATCCGTGAAACTCGGTACCGTCATACGCAACGACCAAACACACGCCGTGAAGCGTGCTGAGTTCATCGCCTGCCGAAGACGGGCTTTCCGAGGTCGACAAGGGCCTCAGAACGTGAAGCCGAGACCAGCTGCCCACGCGAGGCCAGTGCCCAGCGGAATCTGCCGATCACTGAACGAGCCCATCGTTGAGCCGTAGAGCTCAAAGAAGATCTCGCTGTGGTTGATGCCCCACTCCTCGTCGAGACGTCGGGCAGCACGGACATCGAGGAAGTCGAGCTCGAGCGCGAGCTGAGCGCCGTAGGAGAGGCCCACACTCCAGCCGTCTTGCTGTGTCGCGCCGGAGGTGCCGGTTTGGTAGTAGCCCATATCAAGGCCAAACTTCGGCGTGATGATGAGCGGAAAGCGGAGGTGGCGCGCGAGACCATCGATGCGCACGCCCACAAGCGCCGTGATGGGGACCAAGCTCATGCCAGTGTCACCGACGTCGGTGTTGCCGTCGGCCGCTCGAGCCGCGCCGTTCCACTCGACCCAACCCACACGTGCGCCGATGATGATCGGCCCAACGTACGGAATGCGGAGCAGGTGGTAGTCGAGCTCCACGGCGATGAGCGGGCCGAGGTCGCCGCCAAATGTGGCCGCGAACGAGGGGCCGAGGTCGGGGCGGTAGGTGCCCGCGCGGAGCTCCAAGGTAAACGACTCGGGCGAGGCGACGAACTCAGGCTCGGAAGACCACTCGCCGATCGAGTGCCGGGCTCCTCCGATGGGTTCGTTGGGTTCGTCCGCCATCGCGATGCTTGGTGCGGCGAGACATGCGAGCGCGGTCACGCTCATCCAAAGAGACTTCATCGTGCACCTCGTGCGCTCACGCGACGGCCAACCACCAGCAGGAGGGCGGCGATGCCCACGAGCCAGATCCAGCCCAGGGGCCTTCGTCCGGGAAGGGCGGCGCAGCCAGAGTAGCGCTGGCGACACTCTTCGAGCGTGAGGCCGTGCTCGGCGCAGTAGGCGTCCCAAAAGCCAGCAACCGTCACGCGTTCGATGCAGGCGACGTTCGAGAAAACGCTTTCGTTGCGAGCGGTATCGAGCACGGTGACCGCCACGAGCGCTGATTCACCGATCGCTAGCCCGAGCGTCTGACCGTCCAAGACTCTTGAGGTTGGCGACGACCCGCTCACGGTGGCGGTGGGCTCAAGCGTCGCGGGGACGGCCATCCCCTCAACCAATGTGGTCGAGGTGCCCATGCAGTCGACGCTGGTGTCGACGTACACGTTGGCTCCCGTCAGCGTTTCAGTCGTGGAGTTCGTCCAGGCCAGGCCGATTTGCCGATCGCCTGCAGCATCGCTGACCATCGGTGCATCTGGCGCGACGAAGTCGAGGCCGATGCTGAACGAGAAGTAGTTCGTGGCCGTCACATCGGTTGTGGTGTCGGTCCGCGCGCTGACGGCGAGCACGTAGAAGATGTACGTACCCTGGCTTGCTGAGGCGCATCCCGAAGGGAAGAGTTCTTGTGGGCGCACCGTGATGGTGGCCATTGTGTTGGTGATCTCGCCGCCGTCCCACGCGTTCAGCGTGCAGACCGGCAAGGTGCCACTCACTGCACGACGGTTGCTGGAGGTCTGGCAGTTCGCGCCGGCTGTGCCCGTTCCGCCCTGCCAAAGGCTCCACACAAGGCGCGTCCCCGTCACAAAAGGTGCGTTCGTTACCTGGATGGTGATCGGCAGGTTCGCGGTGCATTCAGCCTGCGAAAGGGGCCAATTTACGAGGTAGTTCGTCGCTCCAGAGGTCGGCGTCCCGCGCTCGCCGTAGGTGCTGTACGTATACGCGATCTGCGCGTTTGCGAGGGCTGGGAGCGACCAGGCGAGCAGGGCGAGGGCGACTGCGAGGATGCGTGTGTGGAGGTGCATCGTGTTCTCAAGGCGAAGACTGAGGGAGCGTCGATTCTCGACCGACTGAACTGAGAGTCAGCAATGCGTGTGCCGGGAAGCAGCTACACGAATCGCCCATGAAACGCGAGCTACGCGCGCGTCACCATTCGACATCTTGTCACGAATCGCCTGACTGGCTGCGGTGTCGTGACGTAAAGGCAGCTCAGGCAAAGGCAAAGAGCGCTTCTGCGATCTGAACGGCGTTGGTTGCCGCGCCTTTGCGCAGGTTGTCCGAGACGACCCAGAGCATGATGCCGCCAGGGTTTCCGATGTCATCGCGGATGCGACCGACGAAGACTTCGTCGCGGCCATCGGCGTCGCTCGGGGTCGGGTAGATGCCGTGGGCGAAGTCGTCCATCAGCTTGATGCCAGGTGCGTTTGCGAGAAGGGCGCGCGCTTCGTCTGCATGCATCGGTCGCTCGAACTCGACCGCGATAGATTCAGCATGCGCGTTGATCACAGGAACCCGCACGGTGGTCGGCGAGATGCGCACGCTCGAGTCGCCCAGAATCTTGCGCGTCTCGTGCACCATCTTGAGCTCTTCTTCTTGGTAGCCGACGGAGACATCGCGCTTCCACTCCATCAGCAAGTTGCCGGCGAGCTGCTTGGTGATTGGGCCCTTGGGCATCGGCTGGTTCGCTGCGAACGCAGAAGCCTGCTGGCGAAAATGATCAACCGACTGCGCGCCTGCACCGCTGATGGCCTGGTAGGTCGACACGACGATGCGTTGGATGCGTGCCGCGCGATGAAGCGGAGCGAGCGCAACGAGCATCTGGATCGTGGAGCAGTTCGGGTTCGCGATGATGCCCTTGGGGCGCACGCGTGCGGCGTCGATGTTCACCTCGGGCACACAGAGCGGCACATCGTCGTCCATCCGCCATGCGGACGAATTGTCGATCACACAAGCGCCCTTGGATGCCGCGATCGGAGCCCACTCGCGACTTGGTCCGGCACCCGCGGAGAAGAGCGCGATGTCGACGCCATCAAACGCGCTCGCGCTGACGGCTTGCACGCGGAGTTTCTCGTTGCCGTAGGGCACTTCCACGCCCGCACTGCGTGGTGAGGCAAGGGCGCGAATCTCGCGCGCAGGGAAGCGTCGCTCGGCAAGCACTTCGAGCATCTTCAAACCGACGGCGCCTGTCGCACCGAGCACTGCAATCGTCCGCGAGGTCATGGCCGCGCACTTATCACGAGGTCGCGCTCACTTCGAAGATCACGAAGACGAAGACGAAGAAGTTTGTCAGCGCTCCGAGAAAGTTGCGTTCCGCAAGCATCGCGACCAAGAAGCCCGCGGAGGAGCCCCCGTGCGACATCGCAACTCGACGAATCCGCGACGTTTTCCGCATGCTTTCCAACTCGCCTGTGCAGGCGTGCTTGGCACGGCATTGCTGGCGAATCCCCTCTCTGCGCAAGACGCCCCGCCTGCTGCGCCAGCATCGCCGCCAGAAGCGCTCGACCTTGAGGCGGTGCTTCGTGGCAGTGGCGGTGGGCTTACGGCCGAAGAGGTGGCGACCGCAGCGCGTCGCACAGCGCCAAGCGTGGCCCGCGATCGAACGCTTCTCGAGCAGGCGCGCTCCGGTGCAGCGCAGGCATATCTCGCGTTCTTTCCGCGGCTTGAGTTCACGGCCCGCTACACGCGCCTCTCGCCCGTGACGAACGGCGGCCTCAGCAGCGGCATCACGCCCGAGCAGCAGCGCATGTTGGAGCAACTGGTCGCGAACGTTGCCGACCCGTCCGCGCAGGCCCTCTTTCAGGTGAACCTCGATTCGCAAGTCGCGCTGGCGAATTTCACGTTCCCCGTGCTGCTCAACCAATTCTCGATCGGCGCGCAGCTGACGGTCCCGCTCTCCGACATGTTCTTTCAAGTGATGCCGATCTACGAGGGCGCGGAGCGTGCGGTCGAAGCGCAAGAAGCGCAGATGCAGATGCACGCGGCGGAGTCATCACAGAGCGCACGCGAGACTTTCTACAACTACGCGCGGGCGCGTGCGGCCACGGCGGTGGCGGAAGAAACGGTTCGCACGATTGAGGCGCAGGAGCGCGTGCTTGCCTCGGCCGTTGCGGCGGGTGCCGTCCCGCGTGTCGATCTGATGCGTCTTCGTGCGCAGCTGGCGAGTGCCCGCGTGGCCGTGGAGCGTGCGCGTGGCGGGAGTGCCGTGGCGGCCGAGGCGCTGCGCATGATGATGCACGTCGAAGGGAGTGCGGAGATCGCTGTCGCCGAGGACCTGCTCGCACCGCTTCCAGAAGTGCGTGAGAGCCGTGAGGCGCTGACCGAGCTCGCGATGTCGCAGAGGCCAGAGGCTTTGGCGCTCAACCACCTCCAGCGCGCCCGTGATCGCCAGATCGAAGCGGCCGAGGGCAGTCGTTACCCGCACCTCATCTTGCAGGGCGCCTTCTCGGTCGATAACCCCAACAACCGCATCTTTCCGCAGACCGAGCGCTTCATTGAGAACTGGTCGATGAGCGCGGTGCTGAGTTGGTCGCCGAATGAACTCTTCGAGGGCGAGGAGCGTGCGCGTCAGGCCCGTTCAGCCCGCTCTCAGACCGACGCCGATCTTGATTCGTTGCGGGATGTCGTGCGCATGCAGGTGGCGCAGGCCTACGAGAATCTGCGCGCATCGCGCCTTGCGCTTGAGGCCGCGCGCTCGGGCATCGAAGCCGCCGATGAAGGCGTTCGCGTCCGCACGGAGCAGCTTCGCGCAGGCTCCGGTCTCATCACGGAGTTGATGGCCGCCACCGCCGATCGCGCACGGGCCCAGCTCGACCTTGTCACCGCCGCCATCGACGCGCGTATCGCGTACTCGCAGCTGCAACGTGCCACCGGTCGCGACGGCCCCTACGACCTCTCGAACTGAGCTTCCGATGCCGACCATCAATGTCGTTGCGGCAGTAATTCAACATGATGGGAAGTTCCTCCTCACGCGTCGCCCGCCACGTGCGCACCTCGAAGGCCTTTGGGAGTTTCCCGGCGGCAAGATCGAGGAAGGCGAGAGCCCCGAGCAGGCGCTCATGCGCGAGTGCAGCGAGGAGTGCGCGATCGACGTCGTGGTGCACGACATTCTCGATGTGACGTTCTTCCGCTACCCCCGAAAAGACGTCCTCCTGCTCTTCTACGCATGCACGCTCGGCGAGCGCAAAGCGGTCCAACACCTTGAGGTATCGGACCACCGCTGGGTGGATGTGAGCGAGCTTCGCGACTTCGAGTTGCCGCCGCCCGACGAGCGATTGATCGCCAAGCTCGAGCGTGGCGTCTGGCCTCGCTAGCGAGCGGGCTTAGCGGCTTACACGCTTCCAGAGCGGGGCGGGGAGGTCTGTCGACGCCTGGTAGAACACCGACTGCTCGCCGAACGCCTCGAGGGCGTTGTGCGCGTCTCTGCCTGCGGTGAGCTCGAACGAGTCGAAGCCGGTGCGATGCATGAAGAGCAGTTGGTCGCGCAGGACGTTGCCGACCGCCCGAAGCTCACCTTGGTAGCCCCAACGCGTGCGGAGCCAGCGCGCAAACGTGAAGCCGCGTCCGTCGCGAAATTTCGGGAACTCTATCGCGATGAGTGCGAACGAAAGGAGGCCCGCGAGATCATCCTCGGAGAGGTCATTCGGGATGACGACGCCGATCGAATCGGCACGTGCCTGAAGCGCATCGCGATCGCGCTGCACGCGTGCCCATGAGACGAGTGACGGGCCCTCGGAGAGTGGCGCGTCATCCGCGATGCGCGTCCACGCATCGGAAGGTGCGACCTCAAAATCTTCTCGGCGTGCAGCGGCACGAGCGACTCCCGACTTACGCTGAATGAGTGCCATAGACGGCCTCCTTGAAAGGGCCTGTGCCGACGCGGCGAAGCGTGTTGAGGAAGGGTTCTTTGTCGACCCGCAGCTCGGCATATGCGGTGAGCAATCGCTCCACGGCCGGGACGATCTCATCGAAGGCAAACGCGCGTCCGAGGATCTTGCCAATCGCGGCATCCTCCGTGTGATTTCCGCCCACAGTGAGCTGGTAAAATTCCTCGCCGAGCTTGTCGATGCCGAGGATGCCGATGTTGCCCACGTGGTGATGTCCACACGCGTTGATGCAACCCGAGATGTTGAGTGTGACCTCGCCCAAATCAAACACGCGATCGAGGTCGGCGAAGGCCTTCTGAAGCTGCATCGCGATGGGAATGGAGCGCGCGTTGGCGAGGTCGCAATAGTCGAGGCCAGGGCACGCCACGATGTCGGTGAGTCGGCTGACGTTGGGGCTCGCAAGGCCAAGGCGGATGAGCTCCTCGTGAAGCGCTGCGAGGTCATCGAGGCGCACGTCCGTGAGCACAAGATTCTGCCGGTGGGTCACCACGATGCGGCCCATCGAGAAGCGATCAGCGAGCTCGGCGACGGCATCCATTTGGTCTGCTGTCACGTCGCCTGGGGGCAGGTCTGCGCTCTTCAGTGAGAGCTGCACGATGCCGTATCCGGGCTCTCGATGCGCGAGCACGTTGCCCTCGACGAAGCGGGCAAGGTCGCGGTCCTTGCCAAGCAGAAGCCCGTCGCGCGTTCCCTTCGACGCCGTGTAGCCAGGCGTTGCGAAGTGCTTGGCAATGCGCTCGATCTCCCGTACCTCGAAAGCGAATTCGGCGTCGCCCTGAATGCGTGCGAACTCCGCTTCCACGAGCGCTTTGAAGGCCTCAAGGCCCGTCTCCTTCACGAGAATCTTGATGCGTGCTTTGTAGATGTTGTCGCGGCGCCCAAGCTGGTTGTAGACCCGCAACACGGCTTCCGTGTAGGCGATGAGCGCGCGCTCAGGGACGAAGGGGTGGAGCAACTCGGCGAGCACGGGCGTACGTCCCTGGCCGCCGCCGACGTAGAAGACAAAGCCGATCTCGCCGGCCTCGTTCTTCGTGACGCGGAGCCCGATGTCGTGGACTGCGATGGCAGCGCGGTCGTTCGGAGCGCCTGTGATCGCAATCTTGAACTTGCGCGGAAGGTGCGCGAACTCGGGGTGAAACGTCGACCACTGTCGGAGCAATTCACAGTAGGGGCGCGGGTCGATCTCCTCATCGCGCGCGACGCCCGCGAAGGGATCGCTCGTGATGTTGCGAACGCAGTTTCCGCTGGTCTGAATCGCGTGCATGTCGACGGATGCGAGCGCGTCGAGGATGGCGGGGACGTCAGCGAGCTTGGGCCAGTTGAGCTGCAGATTCTGTCGCGTCGTGAAGTGCGCGTAGCCGCGGTCGTAGGTGCGCGTCACGTGCGCGAGCATGCGGAGCTGCTTGGAGGAGAGCAGCCCGTAAGGGATGGCGATGCGCAGCATGTAGCCGTGCAGCTGAAGGTAGAGGCCGTTCTGCAAGCGCAGCGGGCGAAACTCCTCCTCGGTGAGCGTCCCTGCGACGCGCCTTTCGACCTGGTCGCGAAACTGGCTCGCGCGCTCTTCGACGATGCGTCGATCGTAATCATCATATTGATACATGAGTGATTCCTCAGTAGCCGAGACGCGTGCGTGCGGCGGCGCCGCCGTCGCGTCTGAAACGCTCGCGCGCGGACAACTTCAAGCCGCCATCAGGCAGCACCTCTGCTTCGAGCGCGTAGGGCCCGCAGACTTCGTTCTCACGCGTTTTGGCCCAGGCCACTTCGGCCGCGGCAGAGGCGGCGTCTGCTTGGGCGTGCGCTTCGCCGAAGGCGGAAACCCAGTCGCGTGCGGCGTCGAGGTAGACGACAGACCCATCGTCGAGCCGATTTGCTGTCACGAAATGTCGCGTGTTGGCCATATTTCCTGCGTCGCGAAGATTGTCGCGTAACCAGCTGGACAATATTCTGCCCAATATCGAGGCGCAACCGATGAATTGAGCGTCACTCGGCGATTCTACGGTGCGCGAGTGTAGAATTGGGTCTGAGAAAAATCGTCTCGAAATCGTCCGAACGAACTTGACGGGGTGGGCCTTGCGGGATACTTACGGCGCCCCGTCAGGGTCTTACTTCAAGTGTTCGCTCCGGGATCGTCTAATGGCAGGACAACAGTTTCTGGCACTGTCTATCTAGGTTCGACTCCTGGTCCCGGAATCCCTTAACCCCTTCTCTCTTCTTCGCTTCTGTTCCATGTGCATGTCCAGCACTGGCCCCATCGTCTAGCGGTTAGGACACTGGCCTCTCACGCCGGTAACTGGGGTTCGAGTCCCCATGGGGTCAACCGCTCCAACAACCCGAAGCCGCGCTGCAGTTTGCAGCGCGGCTTCGGGCTTTTCTGGCTCTATCTCCGTGGTCGGAAGGCTTCGCTTCGAGGTGCCCTCGGTTCGGTGATACAAGCCGCCTCATGATTCGCCCAACCACCACCTCGACTGCCATCACGGACGGAATCCGCGTTTCGGTGACCAGCCGCTACGTCGCTGAGCAATCCGTTCCTCGTCTCAAGCGCTTTGTCTGGGCCTACACGATTCGCATCGCGAATGAAGGTACGCGGGCGGCGAAGTTGGTCAGCCGTCATTGGGTGATCACCGACGCGGCAGCGAAGGTGGAGGAGGTCCGCGGGCCGGGGGTTGTGGGGGAGCAGCCTCGCCTTGAGCCGGGCAAGACGTTTCAATACACGAGCGGGTGCGTGCTCTCGACCGCGCGTGGAACGATGCAGGGCGTCTACCAAATGGTTCGCGATGACGGCAGCACCTTCGATGCGGACATCGGCACCTTCGCCCTCGAACTGCCCCGCGAGCTGAACTGACCCTCCGGCCTGCTCTCGGCGGTGTACGCGATTGACACAGTCTCGGACATCGCGGTACCTGCCGGGGGTGTTGGGCGAGGCGGCGCCAGTCGTCGTGCGCACTGACCAAGACGCGCGCAACAAGGAGACAACATGGGCACCCGAACCAAACCTGCTGGCTCCCCGCGTGGGAAAGACCTTGCTGGTTTCCCTGCCGGGACAGAACTTGCTGGCCCTAGCCGGGCAGAACTCGACGCACGCATCCGAGCATTCGCTGGTGAGCTCGAGGACCTCATTCGTCGTGCCACAGAGGAGGGCATTCGGGCCGCGATCTCCGGCGCGCTCGCGAGTGGTCGACTGGTGAGGCCAGGTGAGGTTCTGGCGACCGTCGCGAAGGGCAACGCCGGGAAGCCCGTGCGGGTGAAGGCGGAGAAGCCGAAGGCCGACAAGGCGGTGAAGCCAAAGCAGCGCAAGAAGGGTCAGAAGCGGACCCCAGAGGAGCTGGCGGCCCTCGAGGCCAAGCTCGAGGCGTTCATTCAGGAGAACGGCGGCAAGCGCATCGAGGAGATCGGCAAGGAGCTCGGCATCACAACCTCGGAGCTCGCCGGGCCCGTGAAGAAGCTTCTGGATGCGGCGCGCATTCGCTCGACAGGTGAGCGGCGTGCGACCCGGTACTACGCGTCGAAGAAGAAGTGATCGCGGAGCACGTCAGGCGACGGAATATGAAAAGGCCACCCTGCGGTGGCCTTTCGCTTGTGAGCTGGTGAGGCGGTGCGTCAGCTCTGCGTGGCGCTCTTCGAGGCGTTGCGGTTGCGCAGCCACGCGATCACACCGGGCATCACGGAGATGACAACGACGAGGATGATCACCTTCTCCAAGTGATGGGTGACGAACTCGAACTGTCCGAGGAAGTAGCCGATCACCGTCATCGAGAGCACCCAGCTGACGCCGCCGATGATGTTGAAGGAGGCGAAGCGCCGGTAGGGCATCTGCGCGATGCCAGCGACGACGGGAACGAACGTACGAACGATGGGCATGAAGCGCGCGATGATGATCGCGGAACCGCCGTGCTTCTCATAGAACGCCTGGGCCGCGCGCAAGCTCTCTGGATTGCGGAGCTTCCACCAGGCGAGGCGCAGCCCGTGCGAGACAATGTTGCCGTTGCGGACAGGGCGGGGCGACTCCTTGAAGAGCAGCGGGCCGCTGGTCTGACCAATCTTGTAGGAGACGGCATCTCCAAGGATGGCGCACACCATCAACACAATGTTGAGGGTGAAGATGTTGAGCTGCCCCCGGCTTGCGTAGAGGCCTGCGACGACGAGGAGGGAGTCGCCGGGGAGGAAGGCGACCAGGGCGCCCGTCTCGAGGAAGATGATGAGCGCGAGGGCTGGGAGGCCGCCCCATTCGATGATGGGACCAGGGTCGCGCAAGAGGCTCAAGAGGTAGCTGATCGTTTCCACCCGCCGCGGCTAGCACACAGAACCCAATCATCAAGCGTGGCGGAGGCGCTCAGGGACGCTCGTTGCACCGTGCGAAAACGGGGGTAGAGCCGCGCCGATGTCGAACTCGGGTTCCAAGAACACGCCGTCGATCCCCCCTCCGGCGAGCACTTCGGATCGCAAAAAGGAAGAGCACGAGGCGAAGGCTGGTGACGCAGCGGACTCGAAGAACGGCCACGCGATGTCGCCCGCGGACACGTCGAGCCTGTCGCATTCACAAGGGCACGGGCACCACGCGAAGGGCTCGCTCGCGAAGCTTGCGTTTGGTGCACTCGGCGTTGTGTTTGGCGACATCGGTACGTCGCCGCTCTACGCGCTCAAGGAGTGTTTTGCGGTGCACGAGACCTCGGAGGCCGTGCACAACGCGTCGCCCGAGGCGGGCGCGATTGCCGATGCGGCACATCAGGCCTCGTTCATTGCGCCGACGCACGACAATGTGTTTGGCCTCCTCTCGCTCTTCTTCTGGGCGATGACGCTGGTTGTGACGATCAAGTACGTCGTCTTCATTACGCGTGCGGACAACGGCGGGGAGGGCGGCATCCTCGCGCTGCTTGCGCTGGTGTTGCCGAAGAAGGGCTCACCGAAAGTTCCCGCGTTGATCCTCGCGGGGCTCTTTGGTGCGGCACTTCTCTACGCAGACGGCATCCTCACGCCGGCTATCTCCGTGCTCTCTGCCGTCGAGGGCTTGGAGGGTATCGATGCGCTCCGCGGACACCTCGACCGCAACCTCATCATCGGCATCAGCTGCGGCATCCTGCTCGCGCTCTTCATGGTGCAGCGAAGCGGTACGGCAAAGGTTGGTGCGGCCTTCGGCTACGTGATGGTGGTTTGGTTTTCGGTCATCGCGTTACTGGGCATTCGCCAAATCACACATCGCCCGGATGTGCTCTTCGCGCTGAGCCCGCACTACGCGTTCAACTTCTTCCTCCAGAATCATTGGACCGGCTTCTTCGTGCTCGGAAGCGTTGTTCTCTGCATTACCGGCGGCGAGGCGCTCTACGCCGACATGGGCCACTTTGGACGCAAGCCGATCATCGGGGCTTGGATGGGAGTCTTCCCCGCGCTCATCCTCAACTACCTTGGGCAAGGCGCCCTCTTGCTTGAGCATCCTGAATTGCGTGAGGACTCTTTCTTCGCGCTGACGCACGGAAGCTACGAGCGCGTGTTCGTCGTCATCGTTGCGACGATGGCCACCGTCATCGCCTCGCAGGCGCTCATCAGCGGCGCCTTCTCGCTGACACGTCAGGGGATCCAGCTTGGCTACCTGCCGCGCCTTGAGATTCGCCACACCTCGAGTGACAACGAGGGCCACATCTACGTGCCCGAGGTGAACTGGCTCTTGATGGTCGCCTGCTTGATGCTCGTGCTCGCGTTCCGTAGCTCCTCGGCGATGGCTGCGGCGTACGGCATCGCTGTCACCGGAACGATGGCGATCACGACGATCCTCTTCTACGTGGTGACGCAGAAGTGGTGGGGCACGACCAAGGCCGGAATCATCTGCGGGTTCATGCTGATTATCGACCTCGCGTTCTTCTCTGCGAACTTCGTGAAGCTGCTCAGCGGTGGTTGGATTCCGCTTGTGATCGCAGCCTGCATCCTCGCGATGATGACGACCTGGAAGCTGGGTCGTGAGCGCGTCGGTAAGTTTCTCAAGGACCGCTCGGAGCCGCTGGATCAGTTCCTCGATGAGGTGGACGCGGCGGACCCGGTGCGCGTGAAGGGAACGGCGGTGTTCATGACGTCGACCTCGGTCGGCACGCCGCCTGTGCTCTTGCATCACTACAAGCACAACCAAGTGCTGCATGAGCAAGTCGTGCTCCTCTCGATCGTCACCGATGACGTGCCGCATGTCTCGTCGAAGAACCGCGTGAATGTGGAGCGGCTGCGCGAGGGCTTCTTCCGCGTGACGGCGCACTACGGCTTCATGCAGATCCCGAAGGTCACCGAGATTCTGAAGGAGTGCGACAAGCGTGGGCTCAAGACGCACGCGAATACGACCTCGTACTACCTCGGTCGCGAGAAGCTGGTCGTCACACGGAACCCGGGCATGTCGACCTGGCGCAAATATCTCTTCTCCTTCCTCTCGAAGAACGCGCGCCCTGCGACCGACTTCTTCAAGCTGCCGCCAGACCGCATCGTCGAGATGGGCATGCAGCTGGAGCTCTGATTTCATATTTTTGAAATCAGGTTGAAATCAAGCCCGCATTCGGAACCCCGGATGCGGGTTTTCGCTTGTCTGCCCCCAACACATCGGAGGAGGTACTCAAGTCACCCAATCGGCTTTAGAAGAGCGCTCCGATGAAGAAGACCTCGCTGCGTGGCGCTCGTACGAACAACCTCCAGGGCGTTGACCTCGACCTCACACCGGGAACGCTGATCGGCATCGCGGGGCCGAGTGGTGCGGGCAAGAGCTCGCTTGCGTTTGGGACGCTCTATGCCGAGGGGCAGCGGCGCTATGTCGAGAGCTTCTCCGCGTATGCGCGGCAGTTCTTGGAGCGCCTGCCGAGGCCGCCTGTGGACCTCCTGGAGCCTGTCGCTGCTGGCATCGCGGTGGACCGTCAGGCGCCTGTGCGCACGAGCCGCTCGACCGTCGGTACGATGACGGAGATTGCTGACTACGCGAAGTCGCTCTGGGCGCGCACGGCGGTGCTGCATTGCCGTCAATGCGGTGAGGTGGTCGGTCGTGACAACGCGGACTCGGCGGCCGCGCGCGTGATCAAGGCGTGGCCTGGGGTGCGCTGTGTCGTGACGTATCCGGTCGAGATTGCCGATGCGACGGCCTTCGTGGGCGTGCGTGATTCGCTTGCGGAGCAAGGCTATCGGCGTGTGCGCGTGGCGGGTGAGGTGCGCGACATCGACACGCTCAAGCCGAGTGATCTCTTTGAGGAGGCGGCGTCGAAGAAGAAGGCTTCCGCGAAGAAGGCGCCTGCCAAGAAGGTGACCGCGAAGGCCAAAGAGAAGGCGAAGGAGAAGGCCGTTGCGGCGGCTGCGTCGGCGATGCGCACGCTGGAAGTCGTGGCCGATCGCTGTGTTGCGCGTGAGGAGGATCGCGCGCGCTTGGTCGAGGCGATTGAGCAGGCGATGACGCATGGCGGAGGCCGCGCGAGCGTGGTGCATGGCGAGGATGCGTCGGTGCTTCGCTTCTCGAAGGGGCTCCACTGCGCAAAGTGCGACATCGCGTATCGCGAGCCCACGCCGGGGCTCTTCTCGTTCAACTCGGCCGTCGGTGCGTGCGAGACCTGCCGCGGCTTTGGTCGTGTGATCGGCATCGACTGGGCGAAGGTGTTGCCCGACCCGAATCGCAGCCTGATGGGCGGCGCGATTGCTTGTTGGGGCGGGCCTTCGACGGATTGGGAACGGAAGGAATTGAAGAAGTGGTGCACGGCGACGGAGACGCCGATGAATGTGCCGCTGAAGAACCTCACGTCGGAGCAACTTGCGTGGGTGCGCGATGGCGATGCGCTTGGTTATCCGAAGGGCTGGTGGGGCCTCAAGGGTTGGTTCGCCTGGCTCGAGACGCGTGCCTACAAGATGCACGTGCGCGTGCTGCTCTCGCGCTATCGAAGCTACGAGGAGTGCCCCGCATGTCGTGGTGGACGCTTGAAGCCGGAGGCCTCGCTCTATCGTGTGGACGGGCTGACCATCTCGAATTGGCTTGGCCTCTCGGCGACGGATGCGCGCACCTTTTTAAAGGACGCGAAGTCGCTCCATGAGGGGCAGCTTGAGCCCGCCTCGGGTGTGCTCTTGCGCGAGATGGATGCGCGTCTGCGCACGCTCGAAGAGGTTGGCGTCGGGTACCTCACGCTCGATCGGGCCTCGCGAACGTTGTCGGGCGGAGAGTCGCAGCGTGTGTCTTTGACGGGCGCACTCTCCGCCTCGCTGACGGGCGCGATGTTCGTGCTCGATGAGCCGACCGTGGGCCTGCATCCGGCGGATGTTGGGAAGCTCATCAAGGTCATTCGCGGCCTTGTGGGCGATGACAATCTCGCGCTGGTGGTCGAGCACGATGAGGACGTGCTGCGCGCGATGGATCGCATCGTTGAGCTTGGTCCGAGTGCGGGTGAGAAGGGCGGGCGCGTGGTCTTTGATGGCACGCCGAGCGAGCTCTTGAAGGCGAAGACGGCGACGGCGAATGCGTGGAATCGCCTCTTGCTGGAAGGGCCCAAAGGCAAGCGCGTGGCGCGCTCGGGTGGCCCGGGTGAGATCGTTCTTGAGGGTGCAACGGGGCACAACCTGCGTGGCGATTCGGTGCGCATTCCGCGTGCGGCGATGACATGTGTGACGGGCCCTTCGGGCTCGGGGAAGAGTTCGCTCTTTTTGGAGACGCTTGTGCCCGCGGTGGAGCGCTTGATTGGCGAGACGGGTGTGGATGTGCCGCTGCCGCATCTCGCGCTGCGCGGCCTTCAGGGCATCAGCCAAGTGGTGCGCGTGGATCAATCGCCGCTCGGTCGCACCTCACGCGGCAACACAGCGACGTACGTCGGTGCGTGGGATGTGATCCGCAAGCGCTTCGCGAAAGAGCCGCTCGCCAAAGAGCGCTCGTACAGCGAGGGCTTCTTCTCGTTCAACGTGGCTGGCGGGCGCTGCGAGACGTGCGGTGGTGATGGCGCTGAGACGGTCGAGATGCAGTTCCTCGCGGACGTGACGTTTAGCTGTCCGGACTGCGCGGGGAAGCGCTTCGTGGGGCCTGTGCTTGATGTGCTGCATCGCGGCCTTGATGTGAGCCAGGTGCTGGAGCGCACGGTCGATGATGCGCTCGCGTTGTTCGAGGACGAGAGCCTTGGCGCGCGAGACAAGGGCGTGGTTGCGCGGCTGAAGCCGGTGAGTGAGGTGGGCTTGGGCTACCTGCGCTTGGGGCAATCGCTCAACACGCTCAGTGGTGGTGAGGCGCAGCGCTTGAAGCTTGCGCTCGCGCTCTCGGAGGCCACGCCCGGTGCGTTGATTGTCCTCGATGAGCCGACTGCGGGGCTTCATGCGGCGGACATCACACCCTTGCTCGCGACGCTGCGTCGGATGGTCGATCGCGGCGATACCGTCATCGTCGTCGAGCACGACATGCGTGTTGCCGCGAGTGCAGATTGGGTTGTCGATCTGGGCCCGGGTGCGGGCAAAGAGGGCGGCGCGATTGTGGCGATGGGGACGCCCGAGGAGGTTGCGAAAGCCACGACGCTGACCTCGCCTTATCTGCGTCGTGCGCTCGGCTTGGAGACGGCGCCTGAAGCCAAGAAGGCAGCGCCGAGAGCGACGCTTGCTGCGCATGAGGAGGTCATCTCGATTGAGCATGCGCGTGAGCACAACCTCAAGGACGTCTCGGTGCGCATCCCGCGCGAGAAGCTGGTCGCCGTCACGGGGCCCTCGGGCTCAGGCAAATCCACGCTCACGTTTGATGTGCTCTTCGCCGAGGGGCAGCGTCGTTACCTCGAGACGCTCTCGCCTTATGCGCGCCAGTACTTGCCGCAGCTGCCGCGTGCCGATGTCGACCGCGTGACCGGTGTGCCGCCGACCGTGGCGCTGGAGCAACGCGTGACGCGTGGTGGCTCCACATCGACCGTCTCGACCGTGACCGAGGTTGCGCACTACCTGCGGCTTGCTTGGGCGCGTGCGGGCCTTCTGCATTGCCCCAAGTGCAACGTCCCGATTGCGGCGCGTGCGCCTGCGCTGCTTGTGGAAGACGTGCAGGCGAAGTTTGGCAAGACAACGAAGGTCGATGTGCTTGCGCCTGTCGTGCGTGGTCGCAAGGGCCACTACAGGGAGCAGCTTTCGGGTTGGTACGCGGAGGGCTATCGCGAGGTGCGCGTCGATGGACAGCTGCGTGCACTCGAAGATGGGATGTCGCTCGCGCGCTTTGTGGAGCACGAGATTGATCTCGTTGTTGGCAAGAGCGCGGTGGGCAGTGCGGCGTTGGAGAGCGCGATTCGCAAGGCTGCTTCGCTTGCGAGTGATGGCTCCGTGCGTGTGCTGTGCGGTGCGGAAGACGCGCTCTTCTCGACGCGTCGCGCGTGCCCGACATGCGGCACGGGCTACCCCGAGCTCGACCCGCGCTTCTTCTCGTTCAACACGAAG